>JBARIB010001022.1:0-2113 GCA_049799535.1 Allostellaceae bacterium
GTTCTGATGTATTGGGCGCGCGCAGGCACTTCGATGCCGGCAATCTGCTCTGCCGCCCGGCAGAACGTCATCGCATGCACATTGGAGCAGATGCCGCAAACGCGCTCGATCAACGTGACGGCGGGGACCCATTCCCGGCTCTGGACCAACAGCTCGATGGCGCGGCAGGTGACCCCAATCTCGATGCTGGCTTCTTGGACGGTGTCGGCGGAGCAGTGAACGCTCAGCTTGTAGGGTTCCTCGAGCGCCGGATGGTAGGGGCCGATCGGGATCGTGTACGGCATGGTGCCTCGCTTATTGTTTGTCTAGCTGGGCCGAACCCGGTTCCGGCGGGCGAAAGAATCCCTCTTTCAGCCCCGGCGGACGCAAGAGCGGTATGAGGTTCGGGTGGCCGATGAACTGGACAGCAAAAAAGTCGTGGATTTCCCGTTCAACCCACGACGCCATCCGAAGAGTCGGGGTGACCGACAGGATCGCGCCTCTGCGGGTGGAGGTCGTGAAGCTGACATACTGCTGCCGCTGCGCATAATGGTAGATGATCGTCGTCTCGCCATCCTCGCGCGCCCGTCCGGTCATCGTGATCAGGCGGTAGCCCAGCGCCTTCATCTCCCGCGCCATGGCTTCGACATCGAGCTGGGGCGCGGATATCCACAGACTGCCGCCGCGCTCTACCACCTCCGCCGAGCCGGAAATTGCCGGCAGTCTCGCGACGAGGTCGGCACGCGCCATATCGGCCTCGCCCCTGTCCGACTTTGCCATCAGGACCTCGCAAAAATATCGTGAAAGCGCCGGCTGGCCGCCCTACGCCGGCACTCCTGGCACAGCGTTCGTTGCTCGAGTTCCAAATCGGTGAGAGCCCCGCCGTAGACCTGCTCCAAAGCCTCCTCGGGTATCGGAATGATCGGCTTGCCGCAGCTCGCACAAGGGTGATAGAGGATCTCGTGCGCGACTTTCAGCTGCGACTGGTCGCCGGTTACCGGCGGCAGCTTGCCGTGGTTGGTGATCGCGTGGGTCGGGCAGTATTGAACGCACAATCCGCAGAACGAGCACTGACCGGCAAAGAAATTCCAGGTGATCCCAGTGTCGTGCTCCTTTGTGAACGAGATTGCCTTGGGAGAGCAGACTATAGCGCAGGTTGTGCAGCCGGTGCACAAGCCTACGTCCTGCTCGATCAGCCCGCGAAAGGGCGGCGGGCGCGGCGGCATGTCGTCGGGCCGCCGCGTCCGCGCGCGATGGCCGAAATTCCGCCAGACAATATCGAGAATGCCCATCCGGTGCTTCCTTAGCCGATGACCGCGATGACCATCGCCGCCCCGGCGGCCAGCCCGCCCCAGAGCCAATAAAATCGAAATGCCCGCTTCACCGTGAAACGTGCGGTCATCGCCGCCGTTAGCGTAGCCAGCACTATCAAGCCAAGGCTGACCGCCAGGTAGAGCACTGCGTTCGCCATCGAATTACCCAAACGCGGCACGAACAGCACAAAAAACACATCGAACAACAGCACGATTTCGAGCGCGTGCGACAATTCGAAAATCGCCAGCGGGGCACTGTTGTATTCGATGTGCGCGCCGGCGACGATCTCTTGTTCGGCATTGGGAATAGAGAACGGGTTGCTCTTGAGACGGGCGGGGACCGCCAACAGAAAGGCGATTGCGGCCAAACCGGTGACCAGACCAAAGGGGGCCGATTGCAGGTCGCCGAGGCGGAAGCTGCCGGCCTTCTGCGCCATGGCGATCACCGCGGCGAGGAACGGCAGGTTGTACCCGAGCGACATTACAGCCTCGCGCATGGCGCTGACCTGACCATAGATCGACTGGCTCACGTAGCCGGCCATCACGTCGCAAAGCACGGGAACTTCGAGCAAGTAAAGCAGCAGCACGATGTCGCCGGGAAACGAGCCGACCGCGTTTCCGGGCACTGGAACGATCACCAGGCCGAGAGCCATCGAAGCAAGCGACATGAACGGCAGCGCGTAAAACAGTCTGAGGTTTACCCCACTGGGCTCGACCGTGTCCTTGCCCAAGAGTTTCACGAAATCGAAGAAGGGCTGGTAAAAAGGTGGGCCCTTGCGGCCTTGCAGCCGGGCCATCAGCTTACGCGCGACCCACAGATA
>JBARIB010001023.1:0-4897 GCA_049799535.1 Allostellaceae bacterium
GGGAGTCCGGAGCGGTCGAGCTGATCGGTGGCGCGCTCAAGATGACCCGAGCGCACGAGATAAGGATCGGTCACGATCAGCGGCTTGGCCAGTCCGAGCCGCCCCATAACGCTCGGAAGCTCGGCAACTGAGCCGCCGCCGATTGCCATCAAACGCGGCGTAGTAATTACGGCTACCATCGGCGTCTCCTCTCCATCCACGTCCCAGCGTGAGAGTAACGCCTCGCCGCGGTTACGCGTAGACCTCCGGGTCGAAGCGCTCAAGGTAGCTCAAGTCGGGCAAAGCTCGCCGAACCCGCATCGGAGGTAGAGGCCTTTCGCGTCCTTTGTCACAAGCCGCCAGCGTCGTAAACCCTGCACCCGCCGATCACACAGGGTCGTCTCGACCGGCCACCACGCGAGTCGTCACCGCGGCTTCTTCAACCGAAATCGGAAGATGCCTTCGGGCTGCTCGCTGGATTCTATCAGCTCACAGCCCGTGGTCTGACAGAAATGCTCGAAATCTTTTGTAGAACCCGGATCGGTCGCGAGTACTTGGAGCACCGCTCCAGGAGCAAGCGGCTTTAGCGCTCGCCGCGCCTTCAGGACAGGCAGCGGACACAATAGCCCGGTGGCGTCGAGAATAACGTCCGCGTTCGCGTCGGTCGATTGCGTCATTTCGCACTGCTTGAGGGACAATCGATCAACCCTAACAAATTCGCCGGATCACTGGCAACCGAGCCCGCCCAGGGTCCGACACTCCAATGTGTCCTCGCCGGGATCAGAACATGCCCAAGCCGAGGATGCCGTCGATAGAGTCGAGGCCGGCCAGGACGCGCCTGCCGATGAGGTCCCGCAGGGTTTCAGTGGTGCCGCCCCCCAGGGTGCCGTAGCGGGCGCCGCGCCACAAGCGCGAGACCGGGAACTCGTCGGTGAAGCCATAGCCGCCATGCACCTGGATCGCCTCGCTGGTCACGCGCAGCGCCATCTCGTTGCAATAGGTCTTGGCGACCGCCGCCAAGAGCGGGTCGGGAAACGGGTCGGCGCTGGCGCAGGCGCGGTAGAGCATGCTGCGGCCGACCTCGATGTCCTTGTACATCTCGGCGATCTTCCAGCGCATGCCCTGGAAGTCGCCGATCGCGCGGCCGAACGCCCGGCGCTCCTTGACATAGCGCACCGCCTCTTCGAGCGCGCCCTCGGCGAGGCCCAAGGAGATGCTCGGATTGAGGCAGCGCTGCGTGTTGAAAGCTGACAGCAATTTGCGAAACCCGTCCTCGCGCACCACCAGATTTTCGGGCGGCAATTCGCAATCCTCGAAGCGGATCTCGTGCAAATTCTCACCACCCATCGTGTGGTAGGTGCCGGTAACCGAAAAGCCCGGCGTGCCTTTCTCGATGAGAACGCAGCCGATGCCTTCGCGCCCTGGGCGCCGGTCGACGCGGGTGAAGACGACGAACAGCTGCGCCTCCTCGGCACGGCTAATCAAGGTCTTGACGCCGTTGAGGCGCAGCGCACTCCCGGCGGTATCGACATTGGTCTTGTAGTTAGCGACATCAGTGCCGGCGTCGGGCTCGGTCATGCAGATCGCCAAGATCGCGTCGCCGCTGCACACTCCGGGCAGTATGCGCCGCTTGATCGCCTCGGGCGCGTAGGTCGCGATGATCCGGGTTTGAACCCCGACCTCCCCCAAGACCGCCATCGACGTCACATAGCAGGTCTTGGCAATCTCCTCGAGCACGAGCGCGGTGTCGAAGACCGACAGCCCGAGCCCGCCATACTCCTCTGGCACCGCCATACCGAGGATGCCCAATTCGGCAAGCCGGCGCATATTCTCCCATGGGAAGGTGCCGTCCATGTACTGCAATGCCCGCGGCCGGAACTCGGCCTGTGCAAGCTCGCGCACGGTTTGCACAAACCGGCGTTGTTCTTCGGAGAGGCTCACAAACACGCTAGGGCTTCCTCGAATCGCGGAGGACAGGATCATTTGCAACGATCGGGGGCCCGAGCTCAAACATTTTTCTTCCGCCCGTGAGCGTCACTATTTTCTATTTTGGCAGATCGTCAGCAATCGCTATATCTCTTGGATTAAAATTCCTCATAGAGCTTCCTTCTTCAATATTAAAGGCTTTGGAGATGAATTGTTTTGATAACCTGTACAAGAAGGACCCGTGCTATTCCTAAAATATTTACGCAATTTTAACAGAAAGATCTTTGAGAAGGCTTAGATAATCTCGATTTTTGACGCTCTTCTGACGAGCGCTGGGGAAAAGTAAGAAAAGGTTAATAGAGGGATCCGGAGTCCCCCGACGCCGGAGAAAATCGGATCGAAAAACGATGCCTGATTTCCCGCCCGCAACCGTCGCCGCGCTGCACTCGCTCTGCGCCGCCGGTTGGCCCGTGCTCGGCGTTTTCGCTGCGCTCCTTTTCGTACATCTCCGGCGCGAGCGGAAGAGGTGCTTCGGCGCCGAGCAACGATGGAGAGAAAGCGAGGCCCGATACAGGGCGATGTTTGATACCGCGGTCGACGCCATCATCGTCGCCGACCAACACGGCATAATCCAGGAATTTAGCAAGGCTGCGGAAGCTCTTACCGGCTACCAGGTGACAGAGGTGGTCGGCCAGAACATGCGGGTATTGCTGCCACCGGCCCTTCGTCAGCAGCACGACCGTTATACCGCTCGCTACTTGTGGACGGTCCGGGAACTGGAGATCTGCCGGAAGGACGGGACCGTCTTTCCCGCGCATTTGTCGATCGCCGAATGGTGGTCAGGCGGACACCGCCATTTTACGGGCATCCTGCGCGATCTCACCAGCCATCGGCAAGAGCAGCTCGAACGGACAAAATTAGAAGCCCAGCTCCATCAAGCCCAGAAGATGGAGGCCATCGGCAATTTGACTGGCGGTATGGCGCACGACTTCAACAATATGCTCGGCGTCATCATCGGCAATATCGACCTGCTGCGCGACCTGAGAGGGGACGATCGCGATGTCGATGACCTGACGCGCGAAGCTCTCGACGCGGCGTTCCGCGGCGCCGACCTGACGCGCCGATTGCTCGCCTTCGCCCGGCAGCAGCCATTGCGGCCGCAGCGCGTCGATGTCAACGAGCTGGTGCCCGGTATAACCCGGCTGTTGAGCCGAACGCTTGGGGAAGATATCGAAGTGTTGCTCGACCTCTCACCAGAGATCTGGCCGATTGTCGCCGACCCGGCGCAGCTCGAGGCGAGCCTCACCAACCTCGCTACGAACGCGCGCGATGCGATGCCTGAGGGCGGACGTCTGATGGTGGCCACAAGCAATCGAATGCTCGATGTCGATTATGCCGCGCAACGCAGCGAGGTCGTGCCGGGCGGCTACGTGATGATCGAGGTCAGCGATACCGGATGCGGCATGCCCCCGACGGTGCTCGATCGGATCTTCGAGCCCTTTTTCACGACCAAGAGCCGAGGCAAGGGAACGGGGCTCGGGCTGAGCATGGTTTTCGGCTTTATCAAACAGTCCGGCGGCCACATCAGCGTTTATAGCGAACCCGGGATAGGCACGACCTTTCGCCTTTTTCTGCCGCGCATGACTGAGGAGGTGGCTGCGGTCGAAGAGCGCATGGCGCCGCCGCTGGTCCAAGGTAGAGGCGAGACGGTTCTTGTCGTAGAAGATAATGCGGCTTTGCGCCGCGTCGTCATGCGCCAGCTCAGTGAACTTGGTTACCGCGCGCTGCAAGCCGAAAATGCGGCGGCTGGTCTACGGCTGATGGAAAGGGAGAACGTCGATCTGTTGCTGACGGATGTCGTTATGCCCGGCGGCACAAACGGGCGCGAATTGGCGCGGCGCGCTTGCCAACGCTGGCCCCGGCTAAAAGTAGTTTTCACCTCGGGATTCTCTGAAACGAGACTGAATGGCGCAGCCGGACCGTTGTCTTATTGTACGCCTTTGCTGAGCAAGCCCTATCGCAAGGAGGAGCTGGCGAGCGCGGCGCGCGAAGCGCTTGACCGGGTGGCGTAAGTTCCGCATCAATTTTTCGCATGAGCGGTCCCAACGGCCCCGATATCGCAGCCGTCTACCAGCTGCTGACGCAAGTCGCCCACACTGTTGCTGGGCACGACCGCAAGCTCGACGACCTCTCGGCTGAGGTTGTAAGCCTGCGCGAAGCCGTAACGGCTCACGACCGCAAGCTAGACGACCTGGCTGCCGGCCTCGGGTCATTGCGCGAAGCGGTGACGCACTATCACTCGACAGTGCTCGGTCACGGCATCCTGATCGGCGAGCTGGACGAACGAGTCCGCCGGATCGAACGGCATCTGAAACTGGAGCCAGCCGGCGGCTGAGGGACGCGGGCCCTAGATCAGGCCGAGGTCGCGCAGGCTGGTATGACGGCCGCGACCGATGATCAAATGATCGTGCACCGTGAGCCCGAGCGGCGTGGCGGCCTTGACGATGTCTTTGGTCACAGCGATGTCGGCCTTGGACGGCGTGGGGTCGCCGGAGGGATGATTATGCACGAGGATCAGCGCCGAAGCGCTGAGCTCGAGCGCGCGTTTGACAACCTCGCGGGTATAGACCGGTGTATGATCGACCGTGCCACGCTGTTGTCGCTCATGCCGGATCAGCACATTTTTGCGGTCGAGGAAAAGGATATGGAACTCCTCGACCTTGCCGTGCGCAATCTGCGCGGTGCAGTAGTCGACGAGGCGATCCCATGAGTTCACGACCGGCCGCTCGCGTAGTTCGGAGCGCATCAGCCGCAACGCCGCCTCGCGCACCGATTTGAGCGCGGCGATCCCGGCGAGACCGAGGCCGGCGCCGGCGAGCGCCTCGGGCTCGGCGCTCAATAGTTCGGCAAAGCCGCCGAATTGATCGAGCAAATCCTTGGCGAGCGGCTTCACGTCGGTGCGCGGATTGCTCGCAAACAAAATCACTTCGAG
>JBARIB010001024.1:0-8566 GCA_049799535.1 Allostellaceae bacterium
GCGCCTCCGACGAGACGGCAGCCGAGGAGGGGCTAGCCGACGATTTGGCCCGCGATTTGGTCGGCGACGCCGATGCCGCGACGGTGACGGCCACGGTCTCGGCGGCCGACGGCGGCTCCCACCTCACCCAGGTGACGATGCTGGCCGTAGCGGTCAGCTTCACCGAGGTGACCGAGGTGGCATCGGACGCGACCGGGATCTGCGCATTAAGGTTCGCGGGCTGCTTGTCCGACACGGAGCTGACCGTGCAGCTGGCGGTTCCGTCGCCCTCGGCGCAGCCGCTGGTGAACGCAGGCTTCAGGCTGGCGGGCTGGGCGGCGAGGGCGACCGACACGTTCGCGGCTGATCCGTTGTTCTCGGTCGAGACCCGCACGAGGTAAGAGGCCTTCTGCCCGGGCTTGACGCTGGACTGCGAGCGCTGGACGCTCAGGCACAGTTCGGGCTGGGCAGACGTCCTGCTCGGGCTCGGGCTGGCGCTGGTGCTGGTTGTCGGGCTGGTGCTGGTTGTCGGGCTCGAGCTGCTTGTCGGGCTCGAGCTGCTTGTCGGGCTCGAGCTGGCGCTGGTCGCCGGGCTGGCGCTGGTCGTCGGGCTGGTGCTGGCGCTGGTTGTCGGGCTGGTGCTGGCACTTGGGCTCGGGCTCGGGCTCGTGGCGATGCGGGCCGCGAGCGAGGCGGAGGCAACGGCAGAGGCAGAGTTCTGGGACGACGACGGAGAAGTCGAGGGCGAGCCCGACGACCCCGAGGACGAGGCTGCCGGGGAGCCCGATCCTGAGCCTGTCGGCGACGGTGATGCCGGGTCGCTGCTCGGGTCGTTACTCGGGCTGCTGGTAGCCGCCGGAGAGGTCGAAGCGCCAGACACAGAAGGAGATGGCGTGGGCCGCGGCGTCCTTTTCGGTTTGGGCGTCTTTTTCGGTTTCGGTTTCGGTTTCGGGTTCGGTTTCGGCGTCTTCGTCGGTTTGGGCGTTGCCGTCTTCGTCGGTTTGGGCGTCGGCGTCGGCGTCTTCGTCGGCGTGGGGCTCGGGGAGGACGTGCTAGAAGTCGGCAGTACCTGGCAGCTGGTGTCCGCGCTCGCGCCGGTCCCCGCGCTCGCTGAGCCTGCCTGTGCCGTGCCCGGCAGGCCCGCTAGCAGGCCCATGGTGAGCAAACCGCCACTCAGCACGCTGAGTGCCGTCACTCGGACGTGCGCGAGGCGCGCAAGAATCGCCCTGTCTCCGCTACTCATCTACTCATCAGGGTTGCTGTCTGCTCTTTATGGATTCGGAGGCGACTAGGTGACGGATGGGTATCAATACTCATATCCGGTGTAGGGCTCAGTTATGCGTGTAGCTGTCCTCCCGGTCGCGGACGGGACGCCCTGGCGGGTCGGCGGCCCAGCCGTATGGTGTGACGGTCCTTGCCCGCCGATCGGTTCCGTGTACCGCCGAGAAATTCGTGCCCTCTGGCCGGAACGCATACGGGTCGTCGCCTCGGCGGCACACAAGGCACCGAAGTGCGCCTGGCCGTCCCCGGGTGTCCGGTACGCCTGGACCGTGCCGTAGGCCATCCCCTCAGCTCAGCCGATGATCAACGCAATGCGGTGGGACCAGTACGTTTAGAGCCCCGACTCCAGCGCCACCCAGTCGTATTGGGGGACGAAATACGACATCAGCACCGCGGATCCGGACTTCTGGCCGCCGGGCCTGATCAGGCCCGCGCCAGCCCCAGGCTGGGCGCGCCCAGCAGCCGTTGCCCGGCCCCTGCATGAAAGGGGCAGGGCGAGGACCTCAGCCGGGCGCCTCCAGATGTATGCGCCACCACGGCAGGAGTACGGTAAGCTCTCCTACGCCAGCGTGGGAGCCACCCGCAGACGAACGACGCATCAACGGTGTGCACGACCCGGGGAAGCGGGCGCAAGTGCAAA
The DNA here is from genome assembly GCA_049799535.1 of Allostellaceae bacterium. Lineage (GTDB taxonomy): Bacteria > Pseudomonadota > Alphaproteobacteria > ATCC43930 > CGMCC-115725 > AP-15. Next base: position 1,901 of record JBARIB010001024.1, read on the forward strand.
ACCCCCCGTGTCTGACAACTTAATACAGGCCCCGTTAGCTCAGTCGGCAGAGCGTCTCCATGGTAAGGAGAAGGTCTACGGTTCGATTCCGTAACGGGGCTCCAGGTCAGAGAGATTTATCGAACGAATCGAATGGGCGGCGTGGCACGGCTTGTGGCACGGGCGCGTCTGTTCGGGTTATCGTGCCGTCATGGCCAAGACCAAGAGCGGCTACATTCAGCGGCTGCCCAGCGGGGCGTTCCGCGTAAGCGTCTACGCCGGAACCGATCCAGTCACCGGCAAGCAACGCCGCCTCCGGGAAACGTGCCCCGACGAGGCCGCCGCGACCGCCACGCTCGGCAGGCTGCTCAAGCAGGCGCAGAGCCACCAGGCGCCGGACCGGGACGCCACCTTCGGCTTGGTCCTCGACAAGTACCTCGAAGTCACCGACCTGGCCGAGTCAACGCTGGCCACCCACGAAAGCTACATCCGGCGTATCATCCGGCCCGTCCTCGGCGACACCAAGGCCCGCGAGATCGGCGCCGACACGCTCGACACCCTGAACGCGCATCTCAAACGCTGTTCGCGGATATGCGCCCGGCTACCCAAGGTCGAGCACTACTTCGACGGCGCCCATGCCTGCGACGAACGCTGCGGACCGCTGCGCGACCACCGCACCGCCCGGCCGCACACCTGCGATCAGCGTTGCACACTACATAAGTGCAAGCCGCTCAAACCGTCCTCCCGGCTGAAGGTGCTATCGATCATCTCGGCCGCCCTGACTCTTGCCAAGCGGTACAAGTGGGTTGACGGCAACGTCGCCGAAGACGCCACCATGCCCAGCGTCGGCCGGCCCCAGCCGGACCCGCCGACGCCCCACCAGGCCGCCCGGCTACTCAACCTCGTCTGGGAAGAGGACGAGGAATTCGGCCTGTACCTGTGGACCTCTTTTACCACTGGCGGCCGGCGCGGCGAAGTGGTTGGCCTTCGTGAGAACAGGTTCGACTTTGACCTCCAGGAGGTGAGATTCGCCAAGAACTACATCGTCAAGAGAGGTAAGCGGATCGAGAAGGCTCCCAAAGATGGCGAAGGCCGCCTCGTGTCCCTTGACCCGCTCACATGCGAGCTGAACCGCGGCTACTTCACGCGCCGCCGCGCCTCAGCGAAGGCAATCGGCGTGGACGTGTCCGGGGACGCCTACGCGTACTCTCCCGACCCCGCAGGCCGGGAGCCATGGAACCCAGACACCATGACTCACCGCTATCGCCGCTATGCCGATAAAGTCGGCATCCGTAGCTCTCTGAAAGAACTGCGGCACTACTCCGCCACCCAGCTACTTGCGTCGGGCGTCGACCTGAACACCGTCGCCGGTCGCCTCGGCCACGCAGAGGGCTCTACCACCCTGAAGTTCTACGCTCAGTTCAGCAAACCCGCCGACCGGCTCGCCGCCGCCATCATCCCCGCCAGCCTTGACGGGCTCCGCAAGAAGGAACGGCTCCGCGAGCTCTACCGTCAGCACCTTTCAATGCCCGGTGACGGCGAACTCGCCGCCCTAGCCGCGATCATCGGTCCTCAGGCCGGGCTTGACGAACATACCGCTCTTGCGTGGCTTACAGAGTTCGCATCCGCGAGCTGAGCACCTCGATGCGAACGAGTGGCAGGAAGGTCAATAGAGGTCATCCAGGCAGGTCAGAAGGCCGATAGTGACTTATGGCGACCAGTCATGGGCAATACGGTTGCTGCCGTTTGCTGCTGCCGTCTGCCGGAGTCTGACGCTTAAATTAAGCGTTAAGATCGGGCTTGTTCGCCGACGAAGGCAACCGCGAAACCAGGATTCCCACGGCCAACAATGTGAAACCGAGATCTACGGCCATTTGTATCGACTGAATGGCCCTCGTTGTCTCGCTTGTTGCAACTATGTTTCCCGTGCCAGCTGTAGTCAATGTACCGAGCGTAAAATAAACTGCGTCGAGATGAGATAGCCAAATATTGAAGTTTCCGGGCTGCCCGTATGCCCAGTAAAGAAATGAAAAGCTTATCATTATAAGCGAAAATCCAGTAAATATAAGTCCACACAATAGCCATAGTGGAGGATTACGGATCCCTACACTCGCGGCAACTACGAAAACGCAAGAAACCGCAAAGTAGGCCACCATGCCAGGACCCTCAGGCGTTCTCCTTGATTCTGCTAGAAAAAGACACCAAGCAATGATAGGCAAGATAAAGCTAAAAGCGAAGAAAATTTTCTTTGCCACGCGAATCACTATAACCTTTTCTTTGGCATATCTTGTAGAGTGTTTATGTTATAAAGTTCTCAGCTTGATTTCTTACTGCGCTACAGCCGCAAGGAGAACAAACATGATACAAGTTCATAGACCCAGTACAGCGCTGGCATACAGCAACTCCTGCCGTCTGGCGTTGGCTAGTGCGATCGCCGTGAGTGTCTGACCTGCACTAACGACCGGGATCGACCGCCATGCAACTCGTTCACACCGAGGAAGTCATAGCACTTCCTCGGCTCTCATGTCCTGCCCTCCACGTACGAGGTGGCAAGTAAGTGCAGCAGCAAAGTGCAGCAACCGCGCCGCACGGCACCGACCGTATACGACCGCCAAAGTCCTCTGACCTGCGTCAATGACCCCTATCGACCGCTTTGCCCCTAGATGGTAAAGAGAGGGTACCTGACGGCTACACGCGTCGGCCGATTGCGACGAAGTACGCTGGGAACAGCCAGGGTCGCTGCTGCGCCGAGTCAAGACGGGCAAACGCATCTTCCCAGCGCTTAATATCGGCGTCGGTGGCGAATCCCTCAGCCACCATCTCATCCCGGGCTACCCATGACGGCGGCCGCATCCCTGGCGGGACGCGAAGGACCGGGGCACGGCAGGCGTAGCGCTCGACGGTCAGGCCCACATCGGTGAGCAGATCGCCAAGGCGCAGGCCCACGGATAGGTCGTTGCCTCTGGCGCGGTGGAACTCCCTATAGCGCTCCTGTAGGTCTTGCAGCTCGGGCCCGCTGGGCGTAAACCGCAAAGCCGTAGCGTCGACGTCTACGAGATAGACACAACCTCCGGGGGCGGCCAGTGAAGCCAGGTGGGCGACGATCACTCCCTCGCACCCGCCATTGTGCGCCAGCACATGACGGCACATGATCACGTCGTACGCACCGGGATCGAGCCCTGTGGCGTCGGCCTGGCCAACCTGAACCCGGACCTGTGGGAGACCAGCCGTCTGCTGTTGGGCCAAAGATACCGCTGATGGATCGGCGTCTATGCCGACTGCCCGTCCTTCGGCCCCGTTGCGTTCCGCCAGCAGTCGCAAGATGGCGCCCGGGCCGCATCCCACATCAGCGATCCGGGCGCCGGGCAGAATACCCGCCGCCGACCACTCCGCTGCCTCGTTGTCAGCGGCACTTGCCGCCATCATGCGGTAGCGCATCAGTTCCTGTTCGCTCAGCTGCAGGCTATAGCTGGCAGTTCCCGGGGGCTGGTTGTGTCGATCCATGGGAGCAACGTACCCGGACGCGACTCCCATGTGCCGTGTGGGGCACATTGGGGGCACATCGCCCCGCGATCTGCCCGGAACCGATGAGAACCGTCGAGATCTCAACCGCAGGTCAGACCAAATGCCGGGTACATCCGCCGAGGTCAGAAGCAGCCTGGCACCAGACCCGGCCTACAGGCCGACTAGCCCGTCATACCACCAACAGCTAGGGGATCAGCAAGCAGGACCCGCCTGGGCAGCCACGTGCTTCAACGGTTTGGCGGGTGTCGCATTTGGGTCATAGCCAGGGTTGTCAGAGACGTATCCCACCTGGGTACAGCTACCAGCGGTCAGGGGTGCGGTCGCAATCATCATTTGCACTGATGTCAGACATTTGTTGGTGGTATTGTCCCAGCGCCACTCACCACCGAGTTCTTGCGCTTGCGTTAGTACTCCAGGAGTGATCATCCGGACGTAAATGTCGCCCGACGCCAATGGCCGATTGTCGCAGGTATCCGCTGCCTTTGCGATCGCCTTCGATGAGGCCGAGGGCGTTGGAACGGCGCTGGATGATGGAGCCGCACCCTCTGCGGCTCCGCCTCCGGCGCAGCCGCTTAGCAACAGGATGCCGGTAATGACCGTGCCCACGAACTGCCACAGGAATCGGGCCTGTGTTGAAAGCAGCATTGCGTCGTGTTCCAATTCCATCGTAGATTTCACAAAGCTAATCCAACACCCTAGACGTTTACGGCGGAGCCCATTCGCCGCGATGGTGGCTCAATAGATAGGCAGTCGTTACCTTGAGCACCATAGTCAGGCGCGCAGCCGGTTGACGCTTAAATGTCAGTGGCCAGGCGTAGTACAGCACGAATGTTCAGCAACCCTGGCGTCCCGGCACCGACCTCATCCGACCACGCAGGCCTGCCACCTGCACCAGCGACCATCATTGACCGCCATGCAACTAGTTCATACCGAGGAGGTCATACGGCGCTCCGGCGGTGCCGTCGGGCTCAGGCTGGCTCCCAGCGCCAGCCGTTGTTGTCCTCACAGGTTATGCGTTCTCCATCACCAGCCACCCCAGATACGCCGTGATCACTGTTACGGCAGTATTCGCCAGGCTCATAGCAGTTCCCCCCGTTGGTTAGCGGGTAACAGCCTGATGAAGTGGTGGGCGCGGCAGCCGGCGCCGTTGTCTTCGGTGACGGTGACGGTGGCGGTGCCACTGCCTTTGATGTGACCGGCGCAGCCGTCGTCCGTACAGGCGCAGTCGTCCTCCGTGGCTTCGGTTTCGCCTTCGTAGCGGCCGCCGCTGGGGTGGGAGCGGATGTGGCCGTGAAAGTAGGGGAGGCGACAGTGGACTCGAGGGCGGATGCACTGGCGACCGGTGAAGTGTTGCCAGTCGGCGTGGCTTTCCCGCAGCCAGTGGTGATTCCGATGATGGCCAGCACGGCGAAGCCGATAACAGCAGTGCCGACCTTGTGTTGTTTTTTCATTGGCGGTCCTTCTGATAGTCCTCCACTGTCGGCGTGACAGTGCCCCCCAGAGGCGCGGAAGACCACCGGTAGCGCAGATGGTCAGAAAAGGGGCGAGGACAGACTCTTGTCCCCGTCTGTACCTTGACGTTCAAGAGCATTGACTTGTTTACACGCCCAGATAACGGTTTAGTACCTGTGGCTCCGTGGTTCAGTCCCACCAGGAGGTCCAGATGGGGCGTTCACCAGGCGGGCCGCTATGTCGGGGATGTCCCTGCACGCATCGATGCACTCGTCGGCGAGCCCGACCTGCTCGACGGCGGATGTGTTCGCCGTGGGCCGGACCTACGCTGAGCGACAAATTGAGTGACAATCACCGCGAACACTCGCGGACTTCTACGTATCCCGGCGTACCTATTACCGCAGGTCCATCCAAGATGGTCGCTAGTTACCATCTAGTAGTACTACGCTTACAAGCGAGTGATCAGGACTGCATCGAGCACATCACCGCATACTCCAGGCTAGATAGCTATGGACAGGCGCGAAGAATTGCTAGTCTGGTGGCTCATCGCTGATCTCTACAGCCCGGCCTAGGCAGTGGCCGTCGATCCGCCGCACTCGATGCTCGTGCCCTGTCTACCCATGTCTGCAGATCGATGGGCTCGCTCGGAAGGAAGCATTCGGTGTTGCCTGCGCGGATGCGGTTCATAGTGGGCGTGTACGCGTGACTGACCACGTGCTTGAGGATCATCCGCTCAGCCATCAGACAGGTCAGCAGGTCACCTTCGACGGACGAGACCAGACGCGCGCCGTCGCGGTAATGCCGGTACAACCGGTCGCAACCGCCGCCACGTGGACGAGAGATCGCATCGAGGGTGCCGATGCCGACCTTGTGAAATACTGTAGATCCAGGGTCCCAGTCTGCGAACTCGACCAAGTACAGCAGAGACGGACGGACCGCAAAACCGGGATCTCGCTGGACTCGGGCGATGGTCCAGAACCCGGTGAGATTGCACCGCGGGCAGCCATGCCCAGCGCGTACGTGCTTTAGTGACGGGCGGAACATGTGGCCGCACTCGACGCAGCGCGCATCTACCGGGAACTGCCCGCTTTCCCATCCTCCGATGTACTCGATTCCTGCGTCGCGGAACTCCTCGATTGCCTGCTCTAGTGGAATGGTCCGGGGTTGCGGGAACTTCCTCCTGACGCACGCCATACATCCAAACAGGCGGGTCCCTTCCTTGAGCTTGGCATGGGTATCGCCGACTCGCCGTTTGTCGGCCTTGCCGCAGCCCTGGCAGATCGCTGCCACAGGTTTGTTCGCGCTCTCATATTGATCGCATAGCGTCCATCCGGCCCGGTCGAGGATCTCGGCAGCTTGGTTCTGGGTTAGGCGGGCTTTCGTCGCGATCACAGCCCGTCTCGGCGCCCAACAACCTTCGCACTGCGGGCCGAAGGTACGGAGGTTTCCTAGTTTCTTGCCGGCGACCGTCCCGCAAGTCAGGCACCGGCACATGATTGCTGTTGTCGTGCTGTGGAAGGCAGTGATATCGAGCGGGTCGTGCCCAAGCCGACGGAAGTCCGCAGCGATGCACTCCAAGCATTGCTGTTGGTACGGACCGAGGTCTCGCAGCCGACAAGTCGGGCAGCCTGGTGTACCGTGACGTTGCTGGCGGTCGTAATGACGGCGGCACAACTGCGCAGCGAAAATCGGCTTGGTACAGGTAGCGAA
>JBARIB010001025.1:0-1504 GCA_049799535.1 Allostellaceae bacterium
ACATGTTCGTGTTCCTCGCCGACGAAGAGAACCGCATCGAGATCCCCGGCCGCCGTGCAGGCCAGTCGGGGAATTTCGCGCGCGGCTTCTTCGTGTGGAACTCCGAAGTGGGCAAGACCACTCTCGGAGCCGGCTTCTTTCTCTTCGATTATGTCTGCTGCAACCGCATCATCTGGGGCGCTGACCAGTACACCGTAGTGCGCATCCGCCATACCAAGGGTGCGCCCGACCGGTGGCTCGAAGAGATCGCTCCCGTGCTGCGGGAATATTCGCAGGCGAGCGCCAAGCCGGTCGTGCAGGCCATCGAAGACGCGCGCAGCAAGCGCATCGACGATGAGCTGAACACGTTCCTCGCCAAGCGCTTCGGCAAGCAGATGGCCCCGGCAATCGCCGCCATCCACGAGACCGAAGAAGGCCGGCCGATCGAGACCCTGTGGGACGTCACCGTCGCCGCCACCGCGCACGCCCGCTCCGTGCAGAACACGGACAAGCGGCTCGAAATCGAACGCGCCGCGGGTGAGATCCTAAAACTGGCAGCCTAACCCAAGCCTCACCCTCGCATGCAGAAGCGTGCGGGGGTCGAGGCATCAGGAGCAATCCCGCTCCTGAAAGGAAAACTCCATGTCTGCCTTTATGGTCAATACCAACGTCATGGCCAAAGTCGTGACGGCAATCCTGCTCAATTTCGACACGTTCGACGGCGAGAACACATGCCGCGGAACACTGCTCGCTGCTCCGACCGATGCGCAAAAGGCGGCCGGTACAAAGATCGGCCAGAAGCTCTTTCTGTTGAACAGCAGAGCTCTCCACGCACGGTACGGCCTCGGCGAGCATCTGCGCCTTCCCGAGTTCGTCTTTGAGAACTGGGCTGACGCAACCCCGGTGGAGCAATTCAAAGCCATGAGCTGCCTGCTCTACCAATGCTCCGAGGGCAAAGTCCCGCATAGCCCTCTTTATGAAGAGATGAACCGCACTGCCGGCGAACTCGCTCAGCGCATCGTGCAGGACCTGCCGGAATACGACAAGACCTCCTGGGGCGACTGAGCCCCGCCCGCCTCCTCAGCAGCAGCTGGGGAGGTTTTGGGCGTCAGGAGCATCCCGCTCCGAGGAAGTTCCCATGCAGACTTTATTCAGCCTGATGATCCCATTTATCCTGATCCACCACGGTTTCAGCAGTATTGTCCTGAAAATCATCTCAGAGATCAACTCAGGTTTCAAATACTGGCGTGAGACTACGAAGAAGTAGGATCAGCAGCCCCTTCAGCAGCCGTTGAGGGGGCTCGTGGCGTCAGCACATCCCCCTCGGTTCTTATCCCCCGACCCCACTACGCAGCCGTGTAGCGGGGCCGCGCCGTCGAGGCATTTCTGCCTCGATGGAGAAACCCATGAGAGTCCAGTTCATTGCTGTTTCGCAGAACGCGAAGACCGGCCTCATACCCGCCTCGATCGTCGAGCGGTCATCCTGCTGGCCTGGTTGTGCGCTCTACGAGAATGGCTGCTACGC
>JBARIB010001026.1:0-7425 GCA_049799535.1 Allostellaceae bacterium
CATCAGGGTAATCAGCCGCTCGGTCATGACCGGGCCGGGGTTGATGCCGACGACGCGCAGCCCGTCGCGCGGCGCGGTGCCGCCCATCGCCCGGGTGAAGGCCATCAGCGACGCGTTGCCGGAAGAGCCGGCGATGTAGTCGAAATCGGGGTTCTCGCCGGCAGCGCCGAGGATATTGACGATGACCCCCTGCTTGCGCTCGCGCATCAGCGCATAAAAGCGCCTCGTCATGTTGATATAGCCGAACACCTTGAGATCCCAGGCAATGCGCCAGCGCGCCTCGTCGACGGCATCGATATTGCCGCCGGGGATCGCCCCCGCATTGTTGACGAGGATTTCGGTGTCGGCACATTCCTCGGCGAGCTTGTCGACATTGCGGCTATCGCTGAGATCGAGCGGATAAAAGCGGACCGCGACGTTGTGCTTGGCGATAATCGCCGCCCGCGCAGCCTCGAGATCGGCCGCCGTGCGCGACACCAGCACCACATCGCAACCCTCTTCGGCCAACGCCTCGGCGCAGGCACGGCCGATCCCTTTCGAGGCGCCGGTCACCAGCGCCTTGCGCCCGCGCAACCCTAATTCCATCTCAGCCTCCCTCAGCGATTTCGAACCGCCTCATGGTGTCGCGTCACCCAGTTTCCGTTTCGCACAGGGATCGCTCGATCTGGGGCCTTCGAGACCATCAGCCCGGCTCGACGGGTCTTCTTTCCGGCACGCCTGCCAAAGATCGGGCACTGCGCCCCCTACAATGGCCCGATCAGGAAATCACCTTGGCTTGCCTCATCTCCTCTAGCGTCGCACGGTCGTAGCCGAGAAGGCGGGACAGGATCTCGTCGGTGTGCTGGCCGGGAGTTGGGACGGGACCGATCCGGCCGGGAGTCTTTGTCATCTTTATCGTCGCACCAGGGAGGTACATTTCGCCGGCAACCGGGTCCTCCATCTTGACCAGCATCTCGCGTTCCCAGAGATGCGGGTCCTTGGCGACCTCGGGGATGGTCTTGACCGGAGCCACCGGGATGTCGGCCTCAACCAAGGCCGAGACGATCTCCTCGACGGTATGCGCGAGGCACCAAGCTTCGACTTTCTTGCGCGGCGAGTCGTCGAGGCTCATGCGGCCGGTGAAGGCGCCGGTATTGGCAACGGCACCGGGGTCGCCGGTGGCGATCTGCAATAGCCGCGAGCCCATCTCACGGCCAGAGGCGGAAATCACGACATACCCGTCCTTTGCCCTATAGGGCGGCCGGCCGCCCTCGCCGCCCTCCTCGCCGGTCGCAAGGTAATAGGAGGTCGGGATCTCAACCATCGTCAGCCCCGAATCCATTAGGCAGACGTCGATCTCCTGGCCCTCGCCAGTGCGGTCGCGGTGATGCAATGCAGCCAGCATGCCGATCGTCGCATGTAACGAGGTGTAGCGGTCGACGATCGAAGAGGCGGTGCCGAGCGGCTGGCCGACCGGCTGGCCGGTCAGGCTCATCAGCCCGCTCATCGCCTGCCCCAGCGGATCGAAGGCCGGGCGATCGCGGTAGGGGCCGTATTGGCCGAACCCCGAGACTGAGCACAAGATGATGTCGGGCTTCAGCTGGCGGAGCTTGTCATAGCCGAAGCCCATCTTGTCCATGACACCGGGCCGGAAATTCTGCAACACGATATCGGCGGTCTTGACCAGAGCCGCGAAGACCTGTTTGCCGCGCTCATTCCGCATATCGAGGCAAAGGCTCTTCTTGCCGCGGTTGTAGACCGAGAAATAGACGCTCTGGCCGCGCACCAAGGGCGGCGATTTGCGCGTCTCCTCGCCGCCCAATTTTTCGATCTTGATGACCTCGGCGCCGAGGTCCGAGAGGATCATGCCGCCGCGCGGCCCCGCCTGGTACCGCGCCAATTCGAGCACCCTTACACCTTCGAGGGCCCCAGCCATGCCCACCTCCCTGAACCTGCGTTGCGGTTGAGTGAACACCCGCTCCCGCGTAGTGTCAAACCAACACGAGCCGCAAGGAGACGAGCCATGGCCTATGAATTCATAATAACGGAACGTTTCGACGCCGCCGCCGTGATCACGTTGAACCGTCCAGACAAGCTCAATGCGCTCAGCTATCCGTTGGTGCGCGAGCTCGACGAGGCATTGACCCAGTACGAAGCGGACGATGACGTCAAGGCCGTTATCCTGACCGGCGCCGGCGACCGGGCGTTTTCCGCCGGCGCCGATATTCACGAAATGGCCGATCTCACCCCCGAGGAATTGGCGACGCGTGCGGAGGTGCGGGGCCGCGCGACTTGGCACATCGCGACTTTCGGAAAGCCGATAATCGGCGCGATCAATGGGCTGGCCTATGGCGGAGCGGCGCTGCTGAGCTCCACCCTCGACTTGCGGATCGGCTGCGAGCGCACCGCCTTTCGCTTTCTCGCGGCGAGCTATGGCCGGGTTAATTCGACCTGGTCGTTGCCGCTATTGGTCGGCCTCCCGAAGGCAAAGGAATTGTTATTTACCGGCCGGGTGGTCAGCGCCGACGAGGCAGAGCGGATCGGCCTTGTCAATCAACTTGTGCCGGCGGTGCGCCTGCTCGACACCTGTCTCGAGATCGCGCAGATGATCGCCAAGAACGACGCGCGCATGGTCCAGGGCATCAAACGGTTGTTGCACGACCAGATCGGTATGGATTGGCGTGAGCGCTATGATAATGAGGAAACCGCTCGCGCCACCTGGCTTGCCGCCGGCCACCCGCGGGAGGGCTTCAAAGAATTCCTGAGGCGCAAGCGACCGGCTTAGATCGGCGCCTTTTGGCACCGTCCAGCGCTTCAGACCGCCGCTTCGGGCTAAGTGCAGAGGCGCCATCTAATGCCTGACCCAGTGATCGCCGAGCAGCACGTAATCGGCGCTCTCGGTGGTCCCAAAGCGCTCCTCTGACAAGGCCCGCACTGTGCACGAAACGGAAGCGCCGGCGATGCGCAGAAGATTGTAGGAATTGGGCTCGCCGCGAAGGCGGGTCGAGGTCGCGGTACCGGCATGGACGACGAGCAGCGACCGCCCCGCGACGAGAACGCTGCCCGGCAGATCGCCGCTGAAGGCGCGATGATAATGCCCCGACAGAACGACGCGGACACCGGCCTCGCTTATGGCCTTCAGCGCTAAAGCCGCGCGCCCGACGACGCTCATCTCTGCCGCCGCCGGCGGCATGATCAGCGGGTGATGCGTGGCGAGCATGCGCAAGCGGCCTGACGGCACGTCCGCAAAGACCGCACGGATGGCGGCCGCCTGCTTGTGCGAGATCCGTCCGTTCGAAAATGCCGCCGAACGCGCCGTGTTGAGGCCCAACAACGTGATCTCGTGATCGGCGAAGAAAGGCTGAAGCTCGGCGCAAATATATCGCCGGTAGCGGGCAAGCCCGCCGAGGAAGCGCTGAGCGATGTCGTAGAGCGGCACGTCGTGGTTTCCCGGTAACACCAGAACGGGCCGCGGCAGTTTTTCCAGAAAGGCGCGGGCGGCGGCGAATTGGCGATGCCGCGCGCGCTGCGTCAAATCGCCGGTGACGACGGTAAGATCGGGGCCTATCTCCCAAATCTCGGCCAATAGCTGATCCGCCACTCTTTCGTCGTGGCGCCCGAAATGCAGATCCGACAGATGCGCAATTGTCCTCATAGCGAAGCCGGATCGGGAACGATCACGCGGAGCGCGCGCGGTCGGATGCGGTAGTGCAGCGGCGGCCGTAAGACAACCGACTCACCGTCGAGCGCCACCCGCAGTCGTCGCTGTCTCGCGGATATCTCGACATTAACCAGGCGCGCCAGAGCAAAGTCGCGATTGAGCTGCAGACGGCCGAGGAAGATGCGGACCGCAAGCTGGAAATCGGTCGATGCTATTGCGGCAGCGCGTAGCCGATCGCGCTTTCTATCTCGAGGGTGCGTTGGACCGCCAGGCGCGTCATCATGCGATCGTAGTGCGCCGAAAGGTGGGGGAATTCACTGCGCGCCGGCTGGATCGAATTAACGAAACGCCAATACAGTCGAAAGAGGTGAATATCGGCAATGGAATATCGCCCGACCGCCCACTCGCTGGGCCCCAGTCTCCGCTCGGCGATGCCAAAAACCTCCCTCCAGCGTTCGACGCCGATCCGGCGCCCCGGGTGGATCGTCGAGGCAATGAATGACATCCACGATATGGCCTGCGCCTCGACTTCCAGACTGGCGTCAGGCCACAATTTCGCCTCCGGGAAGCGCTGGGCCAGGTAATAGAGGATCGCGGCCACTTCCGTCAGCGGCCGGCCGTCGATTAGCAAGGTCGGCACCTTTCCCTCGGGATTGACGGCCAGATATTCGGGGGTGTGCTGTTCCTGTTTCGCGAGAGAAATCAAGCGTCGTTCGAAATCGACGCCGATCTCGTGCAGCGCAATATGCACAGCCATCGAACTCGATCCCGGTGAGAAGTACAGAGTAAGCATTGCCGCTTCCTTTCGCTGCAGGCCCTCCGCCAGGCCCCGCCTACAATAGGACAGGTCGGGCGAAAGCGGGATCTAGATCGGCTGATCCACAGCCGCGCCGGTCAGGCTCAGGACCGGGTCGTAGACATCGGCGAGCGCAAAAGCTGGCATACGCCGAACGGATCCGGAGGTTGCATTGCCCGCCCTCCCGTGCTGGTCTCCTCTCGACAAGACGTATCGGCAGACTGAAAACGGAAAGAGGGAGCATGCGGTTTACGGATCAGGTGGCGGTCATCACCGCCTTTGCCAACGGCATCGGCCGCGCTACCGCCGAGATCATGGCGCGCGAGGGCGCAGTCGTTGTCGGCATCGACAATCATCCGGACCGGCTTGAGGCCGCCGTCGCAGCCTTGCGTGGCGCCGGCGGCCGGGCGCACGGCAGGCTGTGCGATGCGCTCGATCAGGGTCTGGTCGACACGACGGCGGCTTCGGTCCAAAGCGAATTCGGCCGCGTCGATATCCTGGTCAACGCCGTCGGCGGCAGCACGATCATCGCGAACTCGGGCGCCGATATCGACGAGCTGACCTTTGATGAATGGCAGCGGCTGATCGCCTTCAATCTCAACGGCACCTTCCTGTTCACGCATGCCGTTGTACCCATCATGAGGCGGCAGCGCAGCGGCAAGATCGTCAATTTGGCCTCTATTGCCGGCCGCGGCTTGAGTGCCTCGAGCAGCAGCGCCTATGCGGCGGCCAAGGGCGGCATCATTGCCTTCACCCGCAAGCTCGCATTCGAGCTCGGACCCTTCGGCGTCACGATCAACGCGATCGCACCCAGCTTGACCCTGACCGAACGCATTCGGCCCCATTGGGAGAGAAGGACGCCCGAGGCGCAAGCCGCCGAAATTGCGCGCACGCCCTTGCGCCGCGTAGCCGAGGCGGCGGACCAGGCAAAGGTCATTTGTTTTCTGGCATCGAGCGACGCCGATTTCGTGAGCGGCGTCACGATCGACGTAACCGGAGGGAATTGAGGCAATGACGACTTTCGTGCTGATCCACGGGTCTTACCAAGGCGGTTGGATCTGGCAGCGCGTTGCCAATCGGCTACGCATCGCCGGGCATACGGTCTACGCGCCATCATTGGACGGTTGCGCCGAACGCAAGCATTCGCTGCGTCCCGGCATCACCACCGAGACTCACGCCGCCGAGATTGCCGATCTCTTATTCTACGAGGATTTGCGTGACGTCGTGATGGTCGGCACGAGCTCCGGCGGCATGGTGCTGTGCCGGGCTGCCGAACAGGCGCGCCCTCGGATCTCGCGATTGGTGTTTGTCGATGCGCTGGCGCTGCTCGATGGCGAGCGGATCCGCGATATCGTCAGGCGCTCGACGGCGGTGCCGAGCGGGCTCGCCGCCGGGCCCTCGCGCGAGGATGCCGAGAACCGCCTATTCGCCGATCTCGACCCCGAGACCCGCGCCTGGGCGCTCGAGCGCTACACCTTGCATCCGATCGGGATTTACGAGAGCCCGGTAAAGCTCGCCAATTTCTGGGACCAGCAATGGCAGGCGGCGGTGATCTGGTGCCGCCGCGCCGTCAATCCCGGCGAAGCACACCAGCGCCGTACCGCCGACAAGCTCGGCGCCCAGTGGCACGAGCTCGACACCGGTCACTATCCGATGCTGAGCATGCCCGACGAACTGACCGCCCTGTTGACCGCCGAGGGATAAACGGGACCGCTTGCGTCCTTATTGCCGGCGATGATCGGTTGAATCTTGGTTAATGTAGCAGCTCCGGCTGGCTGAAACGACCGGGAGGAGAACATGAACCGGCCAATCGTTCTGATCCACGGTTACTCAGATAAGGGCGCGTCCTTCGAGACCTGGCGTGAAAAGCTGCGGAGCGGCCATCCGGCTTGGGAGGCCGGCACGATCTGCACGGGCAACTATCAATCGCTGACCGACGAGGTCACGATAAAAGATCTGGCCGACGGGCTCGACCGCGCATTGCGCGGACATTTCGGCAATGACGTGCAGGAATTCGACGCGATTGTGCATTCCACCGGAATGCTGGTCATCCGCGAATGGTTCGTGCGCGATCGCCGCCGGCTTGGGCGCTTGAAACACTTGGTGGCGATCGCCCCGGCCACATTCGGTTCACCCCTTGCGCGTCAAGGCCGCAGCTGGCTCGGCGCCGTATTCAAAGGAGAAAAGCATCTCGGACCGGACTTCCTCGCCGCCGGAGACGCGATCCTCGATGGGCTCGAATTGGCAAGCCCCTACACCTGGGATCTGGCATCCCGCGACGTCTTCAACGAACAGCCATTTTATGACGACAGCCCCGATACGCCCTATGTCTTCGTGTTCTGCGGTACGCAAGCCTATGACGGGATTCGCCAACTGGCCAACTCGCCGGGAATGGACGGCACCGTGCGCTGGGCCGGGGCCGGTTTGAATACCCGCAAGATCGTCCTGGATCTCACTCGGGGCGCCACCAAGCACGTCTCGGTCGAAAGATGGATGGGAACGAACGTGCCGGTGCACCTGATGGCGGGAATGAACCACGGGACGATTATCGCCGAGCCAACCGACGAATTGGTCTCCCTCGCCAAAAAGGCCTTGCTGGTCAACAACGCCGACGAGTTTCGCGCGTGGCTGACCGCAGCCGACGCGCATGGCAGGGGGGCGGCGGTCGCGGCTCAAAAGGGCGCCTGGCAGCAGGTTGTCGTACGGTGTGTCGACCAGCGAGGCGACCCCATTCGCGATTTTCATATTCAGCTGTTCGACGGCGACGACCCGATCCCTTATTTCGATGACGAGCACGTCGACGTATACAGCCGCGATCACAGCTATCGCTGCTTTCATTTCGATGTCGAGAAGCTGCTGACGCGATCGTCGCTTACCGTCAAGGTGATGGCGCTGTCGGGCTCGACATGGATCGATTTTCAGGGCTTCGGCTGGGAAAAGGAAAGCGCCCCGCTTCCTTCACCCACCGCGAATGAGCGCTGGGATGCGG
>JBARIB010001027.1:0-1641 GCA_049799535.1 Allostellaceae bacterium
GAGCGGAGGCCAGCCGATAGGAGACTACCGAGCTCGCGGGCGAGCCCTGTCTCGAGTGTCAGTCCCCGTCCCGAAAATCGCCACGAAGGCATGTTATGAGTCGGTTCGTTAGGAAAGGGTTCGGAACCCGGGATGTTCTCGTTGTGCATTTTCGTGTTGAGTTTGGCCGGACGACCCCGGCAGCCTGTTGGTTCATTCTTTTGGCGGCCGAAGACGAAGGATTGCGCTGCCCGCAGTGTGGAGCCACCTGTTCTTCTCCTGATATTACAGGAGGATCAGGAGACTCGGCCTCGGGATTGGGGTGATCTTGCCGCCGCCGCGCACCTCTTCCCATCGGCGACTGGCTGTTATTTGGCTGCAAAAAACAGCGAGAACAGCCATTGCGCGGTGCCGTGTTGATCGCCGAAGCCTGGCGGAAAAAGGCCGGAGCCGGCCGTGCCGAGATCCTAACTCATTGCAATGGCGGGTGGCTCGCCACCGTCGATTGGGGCACCGCGCTCGCGCCTGTCTACCGTGCCCACAATGAGGGCATTCCGATCCATGTCCGGGTCGACGGACCCGGCCGCGCAACCAGGGTGCCAGCCTCACCGCCTGGGAACTCGCGCAGCACGGCGTGCCGTTTTATGTCGCGCTGCCGTCGCCCAGCATTGACTGGGAGCTCGACAGCGGCGCCGCGATCCCGATCGAGCGCCGCGACGAGCGCGAGGTCACGCACATCGAAGGCTGGACCGAGGATGGCCGGCGGGTCGCCGTCCGCCTCACGCCGTCAGGCACTCCCGCCGCCAACTATGGCTTCGACGTGACCCCAGCCCGGCTCGTCACCGCGTTGATCACCGAGCGCGGCATCTGTGCCGCGTCCCGCGCCGGCCTGCTCGAATTGTTCCCCGAGCGGGGGCGGCCCTTCTTGTGATCCTCCCTCGACCCTATTCCCGCTGCAATTGCCGGGCGGCGCGGGCCGCCGGGCGCTCGGCGCAGTTTTTCAGCCATTCGGCGGTCTTTGGGAAAGCGGACATGTCGATCTGCGCCGGCCGCGCCCAGGAGAGGATGCTGGCGACGTTGAGATCGGCGACCGTGAAATCATCGCCGAGCAGGTTCCGGCTGCGGCCGAGAACGCCGTCGAGCACGCGCAAAGGCTCCGCAAGCTGCTGCTCGGCAGCATCTGCCGCTGCGGCATCGCGTTTGTCCTCGGGAAGGATGGCGCGGTTGAACATCGCCGTCAGCACCGGCCGCTCAACCTCGGTCATGCCCCAGAAGCTCCATTGCCAGGCACGCGCCTCATCTTCGAGGCCGATCGGATAGAGCCTCCCGGCGCCGTATTTCTTCGCGAGATAGAGGTTGATCGCCATCGACTCCCATAGGACGAAGCCACCATCGTCGATGACCGGGATATGCCCGTTGGGATTGAGAGCGAGATGCGCCGGGGTGCGGGTGTCGCCGGTCGCGAAATCGACCTTCACATGCTCGTAAGCGAGCCCCAGTTCCTTGGCCATCCACAGAGTGCGAAAGGCGCGCGACCGCGCGACGCCGTAGATCTTGAGTGCCATGACCGTTCCTCCTATCGGAGATCCCGGCCGGCGGCATCGCCGGCGAGAAAAATGTTCGGCTTCAGAAACATCGACAAAACCAAAGCCCCATCGGGAG
>JBARIB010001028.1:0-1940 GCA_049799535.1 Allostellaceae bacterium
TTGACCGCGAGCATGCCGCCGTTGCTGTGTCCGATTACCACCGGGTTTGGGAAGCCCCGCGCGGCGAACCAGGCGGCCGCGTAGCGGTTATCTGCAATTCCTTCTTCTGTGAGCTGAAAGGCGGCGCCCTCAGCGGCGCGGCTGTTGCGGATGCTCAGGATATCGTGACCGCGCCGGTTGAAGGCGAGGCAAGCACGGCCAAGTTTGGTCAGCACCGGCGGTAAAAACCGCGGCGCGCCGACATAGAAATTCATCGTATTGCCGTGGAACAGCAGTACTCCTCCCGCCTTCGCTTCTCTATCGGGAAGATGGAAGGCTCCGTCTAGCGGCAAAGTGTCGGTCTCGATCGAGATCAGCTCGGTGCGCATGTCCAAAAACCATTAATCGTGCGGGCACCCTTGCCCGAATAGCCCGCATTTTAATCGGCTGGAGAACCCACTGCTCCGTTCAATTCAGCTCAGAAGATCGATTTCAACGTTGCCGGCGCCATTCCTGCCGCACAGCGGCGCGACAGAGGTAGTTTAAGTGCCGGAAAGCCAATCCAGGTTTGGCTCGTCTTCGAGCCGCTGCAGGCGCTCGAAGAGCATCGCGGCGGCGCGCTCGCCGAGCGCAGCGCGGGTCAGGCGAAAGAACTTGTCGGAGAGCTCGCCAGATTCCAGCATTCCGGTGTGGGCTCGGCGCGCAAACTGGCGCCCGCCGGAAAGCGCGATGGTGACCGTGCTTGCCATCCCGCCCGACTCGCCGCCCGCTTCGGGAACCAGCCTGACCCGACGGCAGAGCGCGCGTATTTGAGGGTCGGCAAGCGCCGTCTCGTCCCAGGATTGGGGATCGCGCGCCTCGCGGCAGACCGCCAGAGCAACCGAGAACGGGATGCTGTATTGGGCGAGCATGAGATCGGCAGGCTCTAGTATGTTATGGCGCTCGATCATGCGCGGGCTGCCGGTGACGGTAATCGCATCGATCTGGGAGGCCGGAAACCCGTACTCGGCCTGCAAGTCCCGCACCGCCTTGACTGCGGCGTGCGCCGTCGCATGGCAGGGATAGCGCTTCAGCACCGTCGTTGAGACGACAAACTCTTTCCCAAGGTCACGGGTCAGTTCGGCTTCGTCCCAGGCGGTACAGAAGACCCTGAGAAACCCGAAATCGCCTTCGAGCACAGTGCGCGGCCCTGCAAAACCATCCGAGGCAAGGCTGGCCGCCAGCACCCCTGCTTCCGATGCACGCCCCAGATGCAGCCGCTTGACCATGCCGCCGTTGCCGCGGGCGAACTCCAGCAACCCGCCGCACAGCGATCCGGCTATGCCAAGTGCGTTGGTCATCGCCGCCGCATCGAGCCGCAACAAATGGCCGGCGGCCACGGCCGCACCGAAAGGGCCGGTCGTGCCCGGCGCATGAAAGCCGCGCGCCTCGTTAGTGTGCCCCGTGGCGCGCCCGACGCGGATCATCACCTCGTTGCCGGCGACAAAGGCAGCAATCAGTGCGCGTCCCTCGGCGCCGCGTTCCTGCGCAATCGCGAGAGCCGGCGGCAACACGGTAGCGCCGGGGTGGGCGCCGGCACCAGGGCGAGTCAGACTATCGAGCTCGAAGGCATGGGCCAGCGCGCCGTTAGCTAGCGCCGCAGCCGGCGCTTGTACGGCCGAGCCGCGGCCCAAGACCCGGCATTTCCCGCCGGGACCGGTGCGCTCGGCATAGTCGATGACGATGCGGCTCCACGGCATAGCCGCACCGCAGATGCAGGCCGCCACCGTATCGGCAATGCAGTCCTTGGCACAGCCGACGACATCCGCCGGCAAATCCTCGAACCTTAGTGAGGCTGCATATTCGGCAAGCTGGGCAGTTTCCCGCGTCATCTTTGCTGGAGGATTAATGAGAACATCGGTACTATTAGGATCCGATGGTACATGCT
The DNA here is from genome assembly GCA_049799535.1 of Allostellaceae bacterium. GTDB lineage: Bacteria > Pseudomonadota > Alphaproteobacteria > ATCC43930 > CGMCC-115725 > AP-15. Next base: position 1,907 of record JBARIB010001028.1, read on the forward strand.
TTCCTCCGTGGTAAGCAATTACTTTACACGGAGC
>JBARIB010001029.1:0-1618 GCA_049799535.1 Allostellaceae bacterium
TCGGATGATCCGGCGCACCGGAATGACAGTGTGGCATTCGTCCTAGGCGCGGATTTCGATTGCGACGTCGGCCCCGAGCGCGCGCCGCTCGGCCAGATCCGTCGCAATGCCATAGAGACAGGCGAGCGAATTCGACGGGATCCAGGATTTCCACCACTGGATCACATAGCCGTCGTCGTCGTAATGCGACGGCTTGATCAGCTCGACGACGAACCGTCGATCCCCCAACGCAACTTCTCCCCATGGTCCCGCGGGAGTTTACCTTGCGCCATGCTCGCCGAGAAAGGACAAGTTGGGATAGCCTTTTGCTCGTAGCGCAGTAGCCGAGGAGACAACGAATGTTCGAGGGGTTCATCCGGACCGAAATCGTGACGAGCGGCGCACGAATCCATCTGCGACACGGCGGCGACGGGCCGCCGCTGTTGCTGCTGCACGGCAATCCTTTGACCCATGTCTCGTGGCACAAGATCGCCAACCGCTTGGCCGAGCATTTCCACGTCGTCGCCGCGGATCTGCGCGGCTATGGCGACAGCCTCGGCCCGGACGACGCCGGCGAGAATAATATAAACTATTCGTTCCGGGCGATGGCGCAGGACCAGGTCGAGGTCATGGAGAAGCTCGGCTACCGCGAGTTCTTTGTCGCCGGGCACGACCGCGGCGCCCGCACCACCGCCCGCATGTGCCTCGACCATCCCGATCGGGTAAAAAAGGCGGCGCTGATCGACATCCTGCCCAACCACCACATCTGGACCCACACCTCGAAGGAATGGGCATTGCGGTCGTGGCACTGGGCGTTGATGGCCCAGCCCTATGACTTTCCCGAGCGTATGATGGCCGGGGTCCCGGCGCAGTGGTACATGGAAAAGAAATTGTCGAAGCCGGGCGTCGGGCTCGGTTTCTTCGAACCCGCGGCACTCGCCGAGTATGTGCGCTGCTTCAATTGGAAGACGATCAAAGGCTCATGCGCCGATTACCGCGCCTGCGCCACCTGCGACTTCGACATGGACAAGGCCGACTTCGAGGCGGGGCGCAAGATCGCCGTTCCACTACTGGTGATCTGGGGGGCGCGCAGTCACACCGAGGGTGTCCACGGCGACGTATTGTCGGTGTGGCAGCGCAGTTACGCGACCAACGCCTCGGGTGGCGCACTGCCTTGCGGGCACTACGTCCCGGAAGAGGCGCCGCAGCAAACACTGCAGCAGCTGCTAGACCATTTCCGCGGATAACTTATTCTCACCCAGCCCTTAAGGGCTGGGTGAGAGCGCATGCTCAGCCGCAGGCAACGGCGTAGACGTCGCGCACACCCTCAGGCAGCCGCGTCTCGCTCCAGCTACGCCCGCCGTCCTGGGTTCCGAACACCTGCCCGAAACGCGAGACGCCATATACCTGGCTGGGGTCGCGCGGATGCACCGCTACCCCCATCATCGTCGCCTCGGCCTTGACGTCGTGGTCAAAGCGCTTCCAGGTCCGGCCGACGTCGTCGCTGCGGTAGATCGAACCGTCGCTGCTGCGCGCCGCCGGGCTGAGGCACGCATAAATGACCTTGGGATCGTGCGGCGAGACCCGGATGTCGCGGCCGTAGGTCAGGGGCGAGAACCGGTTGATCTCCATGTCCTGC
>JBARIB010001030.1:0-1613 GCA_049799535.1 Allostellaceae bacterium
GGCGACCAATTTCGAATTCGCCGATCTTTATCCGTCCTATGGCCATCACTGGCTGCAGCGCGCCGAGGCGGTCATCCCGCCATTGGGCGAGTCGCTGCCCAACACCGAGATCTTCCGCCGCCTCGCCGCGCGTTTCGGCTTCGACGCGCCGTGCTTCAAAGCGACGGATGAGGAATTGATGGACGATGCCGTCGATCCGGCCGATCCCCGGCTCGCGGGCATGCGGCCGAGCCGGATCCCGACCGGCAAGGCGCTGCCGATGGCGGGTCCGGATGGCAAGCCGCAGGTCTTGTTCGACAACATCCTTCCCGCCACGCCATCGGGCAAGATCGAGCTCAAATCCGCGACATTGGCCAATAAATGGGGCGCGGCGGCGTTATTGCCGGAGTGGCGGGAGCGGGAGGCAGCGCAGCCGCTGATGCTGATTTCGCCGTCCTCGGACAAGCGCATCTCCTCGAGCTTTGGCGACCTCGCCGGGTCGCGGCGGACGCCCAAGCTGCTGATGCATCCGCGGGACGCGGCGCAGCGCAATCTCATGCCCGGGAGCGAGGTGCGGGTGTGGAACGAGCGCGGCGAGGTCATCCTGCGGCTGGCGGTGGGGGAGGGGGTGCCGCCGGGAGTGGTCGCCAGCGAAAAAGGCGCGTGGCTGTCGACAAGCCGCACCGGTCAAACGATTTCGGCTCTGGTCTCCGCCGACATGCGCGCCGATCTCGCCGAAGGCGCCTGTTTCAATGACACGCCCGTCGAAGTCAGCCGCGCTTGATGGAGATTGCGCCCGCTCGCGACGGGTTTTAGGCCCGCCAAGGATCGGCTGCGGCGGCCCAGCGGGCCGGGAAACGCCGCACCATGACCGTTCCGGCCAGCATATCGTGCAAGGTGCGCTTGTGCCGGTTCAACAACGCGAACAGCAGGATCAGCGAGCAGGTCGCGCCGACGGTGATGTAAAACAGCACAGTCTGGATAAGCGCCTGCAGAAAGCCGGGGCGCTCTCCTGTCACCGAACGCAGCTCGACATCAAAGAGCCGCATCCCCAGCGTTGCCGACCGGGGGCCGCTCAACAGCAACGTGTGATAGGCAAGCGGGATGAGCCCGAACAGGAACCACAGCACCGGACCCAATAGCCCGAAGCTCAGTAGCCAGAGCAGCGCGAATACGATCCAAAGCAACACCGCGATCACGCCGATCGCGCAGAGGTCGACGAAATACGCTAGAACGCGGCGCCATAGCACCCCCTCATAGGCTTCGGGTACTGTCGCCGGGTCCGGCATGCCGGCATCGTAGGGCGTCGAGGCGTAGCCGAAGCTGGCCATGGTCGGTAACCTGGGCTGCGAATGAACGCGCAGCATGTAGTCATCGCCGCCTTAGCTGCAAGGCGCGCAAAGAGATGACCGGTTCGAATCGAAAGGCAGAAAGGAAGTGCCAATGACGGCTTACATCATCGCCGATATCCAGGTGACCGACCCCGCCGCCTATGATGGCTATCGCCCGCTGGCCGCGGCCAGCATCGCCCGTTTCGGCGGGCGTTTCATCGTGCGCGGCGGCAAACTCGATCTGCTCGAAGGCGAGCCGCAGCCCGAACGTATGGTCGTGATCGAATTTCCGGACACGGAGAC
>JBARIB010001031.1:0-2387 GCA_049799535.1 Allostellaceae bacterium
TGCTCGGGGTGTGCGACACGCAGCTTTATTCGGGTCCTGCGCGCGCGGCGACAACCGGCCGGACAGCGACATCGATATCATGATCGAGATGGATCCTGCCGCCGGGATCGGCGTGTACGAATATGTCGCGCTGAAAAATTACATTGCGGAACTGTTCAACCAGCCGGTTGATGTCGTAAGTCGCGACAGTCTGAAACATTACGTCCGGGCGGCGGCCGTTGCAGACGCAGTTTATGCGTTCTGACGCAGCGCTCAGCGCGCTGCACGACATCGCGCACCACATCGACCTCGCGGCCCACTTCGCAGCTGGCTTTGACTACGAAACCTTCCGTGATGATCTTCGCACGGTCTATGCCGTGACTCGCTGTCTCGAGATCATCTCCGAGGCCTCGCGTCGGCTGCCTAATGAGCTTAAGGCGCGGCACCCAGCGATCCCTTGGAAGGAAATGGCCGGCGCGGGCGACGTCTACCGTCACGACTACGAAGATGTGGGAGCATCTTACGTATGGAGAACGGTACAAAACCACTTGCCGCCGTTGCGCGCCGTGATTCAACAAGAGCTGGCCGCCTTCGATCCCCCGCGCGATAGCGGCCGGTGAATACAGCCTTCCGTTTCGACCCCGTCGAGCTGCCGCCCGAATGCGAAGCGCTGCGGGCTGCGGTGCGGGAGTTCATTGCCGGGGAGCTCGCGGCGGGGCTATGGGTGCCGAACAGCGATTTCGGCAGCCATCGCTCGGCGGCGTTCAGCCGGCGGCTCGGCGCACGCGGCTGGATTGGCATGACCTGGCCCAAGCACTATGGCGGCGGCGAGCGCAGCATGCTCGAACGCTATGTCGTGACCGAGGAATTATTGGCGGCCGGCGCCCCGGTCGGCGCGCATTGGATCGCCGATCGGCAGAGCGCCCGCTGCTCTTGCGCTACGGCACCGAAGAGCAGCGCCTCGCGCTTCTGTCGGGCATTGCGAAGGGCGAGATCTTTTTCTGCATCGGCATGAGCGAGCCGGATGCGGGGTCCGACCTAGCGTCGATCCGCACCCGTGCGGTCAAGGTCGCGGGCGGCTATGAGGTCACCGGCACCAAGATCTGGACCAGCTATGCGCACGAGTCGCACTTTGCGATCACGCTCGTGCGTACCGCGCCCGCCGAGGCCGACCGCCACCGCGGCCTCAGCCAGCTGATCCTCGACCTCAAATCACCCGGGGTCACGATACGCCCGATCATCAACCTCGCCGGCGACCACGACTTCAACGAGATCGTGCTCGACCGCGTCTTCGTCGCGGCCGATAGGCTCGTCGGCAGGGAAGGGGAGGGCTGGCGGCAGGTGACCAGCGAACTCGCCTTCGAACGCAGCGGCCCCGAGCGTTTTCTGAGCTCGTTCCAAGTGCTCGTCGAGCTGCTCCGCCGCGCCGGCCCTGATCCCGAGCCGCAGATCGCCGAGGGGATCGGCCGCATGACCGCGCATCTGTCGACGTTGCGGCGCATGTCGTTATCGATTGCCGGCATGCTGCAGGCGGGCGAGACCCCCAATCTCCAAGCCGCACTCGTCAAGGATCTCGGCAACGCTTTCGAGCGCGAGTTCCCGAGCGTGTGCGCCTGTTGGCGCCGGGCCTGCGTCAGGCTGCCGACGACCGCTTCGAGGAGGTGCTTGGCCGACACCGTCTTGCACGGGCCGTCCTGGACCCTGCGCGGCGGCACCCGCGAGATCCTGCGCGGCATCATCGCCCGCGGCCTCGGCCTGCGTTGATCAGGACCTGAAGTACCCGCGTTACTGAGAGGATGAGATAGCGGCCACGTTGCTATAACAACGATTTAGAAGAGATTATTTATGATATGATATTCGAAATTTGGGGCCAGTGCTCAGACCAAACATATGATTCGCACTACCGTCATGGCCGGGCTTGTCCGGGCTTGTCCCGGCCATCCATGGCTTTGCCTCGCACCGCGTCGCCCGTCGCGATGCGTGGATGCCCGGATCAAGTCCGGGCATGACGAATTGGCGTCATGCACGATCTTAAATGATTCTGAGCACTGGCGGGGCGGCACAGACGTGGATCGAGGTTACAACTTTAGGGAGATTTTCGCTGCTGATTCGCTGCAGATTGTACAATTGACCAAAATTGATCCAATTTTTGGTTGTGGTAGCCGTCGATCCGGATGCACGATTTTGGCTTAGATCGGCCGAGCCGAGTGGGTTTTCGCAGCACCTGCAGCCCCGATGTGTCAAAATCGGACCTACGGCTGCCAAACACCGAGGAGGACACCCATGAAGGTCGCCAACGTCGTCGCCGAAGTCTTGAAGCGCGAGGGCATCGAGTTTCTGATCGGCTATCCGGTCAACCCGATCATCGAGGCCGCGGCCGAGGCCGACATCCGCACGATTATGGTGCG
>JBARIB010001032.1:0-5850 GCA_049799535.1 Allostellaceae bacterium
CGTCGAGCGCGGCATCGTCAAGGTTGGCGACGAGGTCGAGATCGTCGGCCTCAGACCGACCGCCAAGACGGTGGTGACCGGGGTCGAGATGTTCCGCAAACTGTTGGACCAGGGCGAGGCCGGCGACAATATCGGGGCGCTCTTGCGCGGCACCAAACGCGAGGAGGTCGAGCGCGGCCAGGTTCTGGCGGCGCCGGGCTCGATCACGCCGCACACCCGCTTTCAATGCGAGGCCTACATCATGACCAAAGAGGAGGGCGGCCGGCACACACCGTTTTTTGGCAACTATCGGCCGCAGTTTTATTTCCGCACCACCGATGTGACCGGCACCGTGCATCTGCCGGAGGGCACCGAGATGGTGATGCCGGGCGACAACATCTCGATGGAGATCGAGTTGATCGCCCCCATTGCGATGGACGAAGGGCTGCGCTTTGCGATCCGCGAAGGCGGCCGCACCGTCGGCGCCGGCGTCGTCGCCAAAATCATAAAATAGGGCTGAGTAGCGGGTCGCAGCGCGCGAGCGTCGGATAGGAACAACAAGATGGCAATCGAAAATCAGAATATCCGCATACGCTTGCGGGCCTACGATCACCGGGTCCTGGACCAGTCGACCAGCGAAATCGTCAATACGGCAAAGCGGACCGGCGCGCGCGTGCGCGGCCCGATTCCGCTCCCGACAAAGATCGAGAAATTTACGGTGCTACGTTCGCCGCATGTCGATAAGAAGTCGCGCGAGCAATTCGAGATCCGCACGCATAAACGGATGCTCGACATTGTCGACCCGACGCCGCAGACCGTAGATGCGCTGATGAAGCTTGATCTCGCCGCGGGCGTCGACGTCGAGATCAAACTATGACCGGCCGGGGTGCTGGAAAGCGGGCGGCAAACTTGGCGAGGATAACGCGGTGCGCACCGGTCTGATCGCCCAAAAGCTCGGGATGACGCGCGTCTTCACCGAGGAGGGTACCCACGTCCCGGTGACGGTGCTGAAAGTCGACAATTGCCAAGTTGTCGCCGTGCGCACCGAGGAGAAGGACGGGTACACGGCCGTGCAACTGGGACTCGGCCGCGCCAAGGTCAAGAATGTCTCGAAGCCCCAACGCGGCCATTTTGCCAAGTCCAAGGTCGAGCCCAAAGCTCGTCTCGCCGAGTTTCGTGTGTCCGAGGACGCGTTGCTGGAGGTTGGCGCCGAAATTACCGCGGCGCACTTCGTCGCGGGCCAGCGCGTCGATGTTGTCGGTGTCAGTATCGGCAAGGGCTTTGCGGGGGCGATGAAGCGCCATAATTTCCATGGCTTGCGCGCCAGCCATGGCGTCTCGATTTCGCATCGCAGCCACGGGTCGACCGGCCAACGCCAATCACCCGGCAAGACCTTCAAGAACAAGAAAATGGCTGGGCATCTCGGGGCCGAGCGGGTCACGACACAGAGCCTCCAGGTCATCGCGAGCGATGCCGAACGCGGTATCCTGATGATCAAGGGCTCGGTGCCGGGCAGTCCGGGCGGGTTCGTCCTCGTCAGGGACGCAGTCAAGCGCAAGGCTCCTGAAGGGCTGCCCTTCCCGGCAGCGCTGCGGGAGACACCAGCGGCAACCGAAGGTGAGGGGGCAGCCTGAGAGATGAAGCTGACGGTGCGCAATCTCGACAATGAGGAGGTTGGGGAGATCGAGCTTGCTGACGAGGTCTTCGGCCTCCCCGTCCGTCGCGACATCCTGGCGCGCGTTGTGAACTGGCAACTGGCCAAGCGCCGCGCTGGGACTCATAAGACCAAGGGAATCAGCGAAATCTCAGGAACGACCCGGAAACCCTACAAGCAGAAGGGGACCGGCCGAGCCCGCCAAGGCAGCCTGCGCTCGCCGCAATTCCGCGGCGGCGCGAGGATTTTTGGGCCAGTCGTGCGCAGCCATGAATTCTCGCTGCAGAAGAAGGTGCGTAAGCTCGGCTTGAAGACGGCGCTGTCGGCCAAGCAGGGCGAAGGAAAATTGGTTGTGATCGATACCGCCCGCGTCAGCGAAGCCAAAACCAAGGCGCTGCGTGCGCGGCTGGAGGCTCTCGGGTGGGACTCCGTACTGATCATCGATGGCCCAACCCTCGATGAGGGCTTCGTGCGCGCCGCTCGCAACTTGCCAAAGGTCGATGTGTTGCCGCAGCAGGGCGCTAACGTCCATGACATCCTGCGCCGCGACATGCTGGTTCTGACTCGCGATGCGGTCCAGCACCTTGAGGCTCGCCTCAAATGAGCCGGTTTCGGGTCATACCCCGTGCCGTCTCACGGCTTACCCGGCAGCAGATGTACGATATCGTCCGTGGCCCGGTGATCACCGAAAAGGCTACCAACGTGTCGGAGCACAATCAGGTGATCTTTCGCGTGCCGCTGACAGCTACAAAACGCGAGGTCAAGGCCGCGGTCGAAGGTCTGTTCAATGTTAGCGTGACTGCCGTGAACACAATCAGGGTCATGGGGAAACTGAAGCGTTTTCGCGGCCGTCCCGGCCGCCGGTCCGATTACAAGAAAGCGATCGTGACCCTGCGAGAGGGTCAGCGGATCGATGTGACGACGGGTATCTGACCGATGGCATTGAAGACCTTCAACCCGACGACCCCGTCGCGTCGACAGCTGGTCATCGTCGATCGCAGCGAGCTGTGGAAGGGCAAGCCGGTAAAGGCGCTGACCGAAGGTCTGCGTGGCAAGGGGGGCCGCAACAATACCGGCCGAATTACGATGCGCTGGCGCGGCGGCGGCAACAAGAGGCGCTACCGGATCGTCGATTTCAAGCGCGCTAAGGTGGATATGCCGGCGACGGTGGAGCGTCTGGAATACGACCCGAACCGCACCGCCTTTATCGCGCTGATCCGCTATCGGGACGGCGAGCTCGCCTACATCCTGGCACCGCAGCGGCTGAAGGCCGGGGATGTCGTGATCTCGGGCGAGAGGGTCGACGTCAAGCCCGGAAACACAATGCCGATGCGCAGCATGCCGGTGGGTACGATCATTCATAATATAGAAATGAAGCCCGGAAAGGGCGGCCAGATCGCAAGGTCGGCAGGCACCTATGCTCAGCTTGTCGGCCGCGACCAGGGCTATGCGTTATTGCGGTTGTCCTCGGGCGAGCTGCGGATGGTTCGCGCCGAGTGCCGCGCGACGATTGGCGCCGTCTCGAACCCCGATCAGCAGAACATCGTAATCGGCAAGGCCGGCCGGAACCGATGGCTTGGCCGCCGCCCCTCGGTGCGGGGCGTTGCGATGAACCCGATCGATCACCCGCATGGCGGCGGCGAGGGCCGCAGCTCCGGCGGCCGGCATCCGGTCACTCCGTGGGGGAAGCCGACCAAGGGCAAGAAAACCCGACACAACAAGGCGACCGACCGGCTCATTCTGCGCCGGCGGCAAAATCGGTAGAGCTAGGGAGGAACGGTTGGCACGCTCGGTATGGAAGGGGCCGTTCGTCGACGGGTATCTCCTCAAGAAGGCAGAGGAGGCGCGCGGCTCCGGGCGTAACCAAGTCATTAGGACCTGGTCGCGCCGATCGACCATCTTTCCGCAATTTGTCGGGCTCACCTTCGGCGTCTACAACGGCCACAAATTCATCCCGGTGCTGGTCACCGAAAACATGATCGGTCACAAGCTCGGCGAATTCGCACCGACCCGTACTTTTTACGGGCACGCCGGGGACAAGAAGGCGAGAAGGACCTGATGGGTAAGCCAGCGGCCGAACGCCGGCTCGCAGAAAGCGAAGCGGCGGCGTCGATGCGGGGCCTTCGCACGAGCCCGCGCAAGCTCAACCTCGTCGCCCAGACGATCCGCGGTAAGACCGCTTCCTCCGCATTAGCCGAACTGACTTTCTCACGGCGGCGGATCGCCCGCGATGTCAAGAAGGTTCTGCAGGCGGCGATCGCGAATGCCGAAAACAATCACCAGCTCGACGTCGACCGTCTGTTCGTCAAGGAGGCTACCGTCGGCCGTGCCTTCATCCTGAAACGCTTTCACACCCGAGGCCGCGGGCGCTCGGCGCGGGTTGAGAAGATGTTTTCGCACCTAACAGTCGTGGTCCGCGAAACCTCCGAGGAGACTGAGTGATGGGTCAGAAGGTCAATCCGATCGGGCTGCGGCTCGGCATCAACCGGACCTGGGATTCACGCTGGTTCGCCCGCAAGGAGTACGGCAATCTGCTACTCGACGATCTGGGCCTGCGCAAATTCCTGCATCGCCGGCTGAGCCAAGCGGGGCTGTCCCGGATCGTCATCGAGCGCGCCGCGAGACGCACCCGGATTACGCTGCATTCGGCCCGGCCCGGAGTGGTGATCGGCAAAAAGGGCGCCGATATCGAAAAGCTGCGCACCGACCTCACCAAGGTGACCAACAGCGAGGTCAGCCTCAATATCGTTGAGATCCGCAAACCCGAGATCGACGCGAAGTTGATCGCCGATGGCATTGCGCAGCAGCTCGAGCGCCGGGTTGCCTTCCGCCGGGCGATGAAGCGGGCAGTCCAGTCGGCTATGCGGCTCGGGGCGCAAGGGATCCGAATTAATTGTTCAGGACGACTAGGGGGAGCCGAGATCGCGCGAATGGAATGGTATCGCGAGGGCAGGGTGCCCTTGCATACTTTGCGTGCCGACGTCGATTTCGGTTACGGCACCGCCAAGACCACTTACGGCGTGTGCGGCGTCAAGGTCTGGGTGTTCAAGGGCGAAATCCTCGCGCACGACCCGATGGCACACGAGAAACGGCTGAACGAGGGCCCCCCGGCCAGCCACGAGCGCGGGCGCCGTGAACCCCTAGGATAATAAATTCGTCATGCTTGCTCCGAAACGCAGCAAATACCGGAAGGCCCACAAAGGGCGTGTCCATGGTCTCGCTAAAGGCGGGACGACGCTCAATTTTGGTGCATACGGTCTGAAGGCTTCAGACCCGGGGCGTATTACCGCGCGTCAGATCGAGGCGGCGCGGCGCGCCATTACGCGGCACATCCGCCGCGCCGGCCGAGTGTGGATCCGCATTTTCCCGGACGTCCCGGTATCGCAGAAGCCGGCCGAAGTTCGCATGGGCAGCGGCAAGGGATCACCGGAATTCTGGATTTGCCGGGTCAAGCCGGGCCGCATCATGTTCGAACTCGACGGCGTGGCGCTCGATGTCGCGCGCGAAGCCTTTGAGTTGGCAGCGGCCAAATTGCCGATCGGCACACGCTTCGTTACTCGCCAAGGCGAAGAGATCGCGCAATGAAGCCAGGCGATGTCAGGGCCAAAACTGACGACGAACTCGTCGGTGATCTCGAAGGCCTCGGCAAGGAGATTTTCAACCTGCGCTTCCAACGGGCGAACGGTCAGCTTGAGAACACCGCCAGAGTGCGGCAGGTGCGGCGCGACATTGCCCGCATCAAGACGATCCAGGGCGAGAGGCGCCGGGCTGCGCTGAAGGAAAAGGCATAATGTCGAGACGCGTGCTGCAAGGGATCGTCGTTAGCGACGCCTGCGACAAAACGGTAATTGTGCGCGTCGAGCGCCGGGTCATGCACCCGATTTACAAGAAATTCGTCACGCATTCGAAGAAATACGCGGCGCACGACCAGGACAACAGCTATCGCGTCGGAGACCTGGTCCGGATCGAGGAGAGCCGGCCGATATCCAAGCGTAAATGCTGGGTCATCATCGGCGGTCCCGCGGATGTCGCTCCGGGCCGGCGCTCGGCTCGCAAGGCCGCGTCGGCCGAGGCGGCTTCGGCGGATTTCGAGCCGGATCTTGCAACCGCAGCCGTTGAGCCGGCCGGAGACGCGGCATGATCCAGATGCAGACGAACCTCGACGTGGCCGACAATTCCGGCGCGCGCCGGGTGCAGTGCATCAAGGTGCTGGGCGG
>JBARIB010001033.1:0-1868 GCA_049799535.1 Allostellaceae bacterium
GGCTTCCGGGGTCCCGTGCGACCAGACGAGCGCCACGGCGGCCAGTTCCGCCAGATCCAGAAACATCGCGCCGATCCAGGAATCGCCGATCAGCTTACTTGTGATTACGAACACAACGATGGCAGCCGCAAGCCACCACCACACGCGGCCATCCTGCGGGACGGAGACTGCATAGAGCCCGATCCCACACGCCAACGCGGCGAAAAATCCTATGAAAATCAGGTCCATTTACACTCTTTCAGGCACGCGCCTGCCGAGGCGCACTCACAGCAGCCACACGCCGGCAAACAGGACCGCCGCGCACACCATGGCAGTTAAAAACGGTTGCCGCTCCAGCCCACTTGTCGCAAACTGCCGAACGGCCCCCGCGATCTCCTTTATCTCACGCCAAATCAGCAAATAGAGGGGGTCTGGGTCCAAGGAATAGACCGGTTCGAACGCGGCTTCCGCCATCTCGGCAAAATCGGCTGCTCCGAGCGTGTCACCCTCGGGCAACGGATCACCCCCGGTGAACACGGACACCGGATGTCCCGCCGGCGCCCGCACGAGGCGAAGCGCTCCGGCGCCGAACAGTACTGCGACCAAGATCACCGCCGCGGCTCCGGCCGTCACGCCGATCGTTCCGGAGCCGGTCAAGACTCCCAGCCACGTCATCTGGACTTGCCAATCGAACCCCAGCGAGCGTACCGCCGGTTCGATGACCGGCTGCATGACCAGTTGCGGGGCGAAGCCGAAGACGACGCACAGCGCGCCGGTTATCCCCAACCCAACCTGCATGGTGGGCGCGACCTCGTGGATTGCCTCCACACGGAGGTCGGGCGCCGGCATGCCATAGAACACGCTCAAGGTCGCCTTGAAGAAGTAAAAGGTCGTGATGATGCTGACCGCCCAGGCGACAACGACGACGACTGCCTGATTGGCTTCGAGCGCTGCGTCGAACAGCAACCACTTGGCGACAAACCCGTTCGTCAGCGGCACCCCGACAATCGCGGCGGCGGCGACAAGCCAAACGCGCGACGTCACCGGCATGCGCGCGCTGAGGCCCCCGAGCTTGCGCATGTCGCGTGTGCCGGTGGCTTCCTGCACCGCGCCGGCGCACATAAACAGCGTCCCTTTGAACAGCGCATGGCTGGCGGCGTAAAAGAGGCCGGCGGCAATGCCGAGATTGGTGCCGAGCGCGAGACCCGTGACGATATAGCCGAGCTGACTGACGGTCGAGAACGCGAGCAGCCGCTTCAAGTCGGTCTGAGCGACGGCAAAAATCGACCCGACCAGCATCGTCAGGCAGCCGACCAACAGCAGCAGATTGCCGAAAACCCCATGCCACGGCCCGATCGAATACATGCGGGCGATCAGAAACACCCCCGCCTTGACATAGCAGGCCGAGTGCAGCAGCGCCGAAACCGGTGTGGGCGCGTTCATCGCCTCGGGGATCCAGGTGTGCAATGGATACATGACCGACTTGGCCATTGCCGCGACGATCATCAGCAGGATGATGGCGCCGGAAAAAGCGGCTCCCACCGCGGGATCCGTCCACAGAAAGGTCCCGGTCCGGACGTATAGAAGCATGATCGCGGCGAGCAGGCCGTAGCCGGCAAGGTGCGTGATGATCAGCACCTTGCGGGCCCCGTCTACTGCAACCTGCCGCTTGTACCAGAACCCGACCAGGAAATAGGAGCACAAGCCGATGAGTTCCCACGCGAAATACGCCATCAGCAGATTGGCGGAGCATACCCGGATCACCAGGCCGCCGATGAACACCAGCATCAGCACGTAGAAGCGGGTCGTGCCCTCCTCTTCTTCTGCCATGTATCCGACAGAATAGAGCAGGATCGCGGAGCCCATACCGGTGCCGATCAGCATGAACA
>JBARIB010001034.1:0-5752 GCA_049799535.1 Allostellaceae bacterium
TTAAAATCAGGTCAGGTATCCCTTGATCGGGCAATGATCGACAACGCTGCCGAAGGCTAATCCTTACATGCACGGAGTCACGAGAATGGACGTTCCCATTTCAACCCGAGAGTCGCAGAACCAAAACATTCACATTCGGCCTCCCGAGAAGCGGGCGACACTCGGTTCCGACGAGTTGCGCCGGATGAATGCCTATTGGCGCGCCGCCAACTATCTGTCGGTTGGCCAGATTTACCTCTACGACAATCCGCTGCTGAGAGAGCCGCTGAAGCTGTCGCACGTGAAGCCGCTGGTGGTCGGGCACTGGGGCACGACGCCGGGTCAGAACTTCATCTATGTGCATTTGAACCGGGTCATCAAGAAGTACGATTTGGACATGTTCTACATCGCCGGCCCCGGTCACGGCGGCCCGGCGATCGTGGGCAACGTCTACCTCGAAGGCACCTGGAGCGAGGTTTATCCGAACATCACCCAGGACGAAGCCGGGCTCAAAAAGCTGTTCATGCAGTTCTCGTTTCCCGGCGGGATCTCCAGCCACGTTGCGCCCACCACGCCGGGGTCGATTCACGAAGGCGGCGAGCTGGGGTATTCGCTCAGCCACGCCTTCGGGGCCGCGTTCGACAACCCCGATCTGATCGTCGCCTGCGTCATCGGCGACGGCGAAGCGGAAACGGGGCCGCTGGCGACCGCATGGCAGTCCAACAAGCTGCTCAACCCGATTACCGACGGCGCCGTGCTGCCGATCCTGCACCTCAATGGCTTCAAGATCAGCAACCCGACCGTCCTCGCCCGCATCGAGCACGAGGAATTGGAGCAGTTCCTGCGCGGCTGCGGCTGGACACCCTACTTCGTCGAAGGCGACGAGCCGGAAAGGATGCACCAACTAATGGCCGCCACCCTGGAGGAGGCCATCGAGGACATAAGGCAAATCCAAAAGAATGCGCGGAGCAAGGATGCTGCCATCCGTCCGCGCTGGCCGATGATCGTCCTCAGGTCGCCCAAGGGCTGGACCTGGCCGAAGGAAGTCGACGGGCTGCCGGTCGAGGGCACCTTCCGGGCTCACCAGGTGCCGCTGCTCGTGGATGCCGAGCACCCCGAACACGTCCAGCAGCTCGAAAGCTGGATGAAAAGCTATAAGGCCGAGGAGCTGTTCGATCGAAACGGCCGGCTGATGCCGGAATTGGCCGAGCTGGCGCCGCAGGGCGACCGGCGGATGGGCGCCAATCCGCATGCCAACGGCGGGATTTTGCTGCGCGATCTGAAAATGCCCGACTTCCATGTCCACGCCGTGACCGTGCCGTCGCCCGGCGCCGTCGACGGTCAGGACACGCTCGTGCTGGGCAAGTTCCTGCGCGATGTGGTCACGCTGAACCAGGATCAGCACAATTTTCGCATCTTCGGTCCCGATGAGACGCTGTCAAATCTGCTGGGCGCGGTTTTCGAGGTCACCAACCGTCAGTGGGACGCCCGCGAGGTGAAGAATGACGAGTTCCTCGCGCCCGCCGGCCGCGTGCTGGATTCAATGCTCAGCGAGCACCAGTGCGAGGGCTGGCTCGAAGGATATCTGCTGACCGGGCGGCATGGGTTGTTCAACAGCTACGAGGCCTTTATCCGCATCGTGGATTCGATGTTCAGCCAGCACGCCAAGTGGCTGAAGGTGACCTCGGAACTGCCCTGGCGCCGGAAGATCGCGTCGCTGAACTATCTGCTCGCCTCGCATGTCTGGCAGCAGGATCACAACGGCTTCACGCACCAAGACCCCGGCTTCCTCGACCACGTCATCAACAAGAAGGCCGATATCGTACGGGTTTACCTGCCGCCCGACGCCAATTGCCTGCTGTCGGTCTTCGATCACTGCCTGCGCAGCCGGCACTATGTAAACGTGGTGGTTGCCGGCAAGCACGCCCTCCCGCAATGGCTGACCATGGATGCCGCGGTCGTGCACTGCACGGAAGGAATTGGCATCTGGCAATGGGCCAGCAACGATCAGGATGCCGAGCCGGACGTGGTCATGGCCTGCTGCGGAGACACGCCAACGCTGGAGGTCCTGGCTGCCGTTTTTATCCTCCGGGAACATCTGCCTGATCTGAAGATCCGGGTGATCAATGTCGTCGATCTGATGAAGCTGCAGTCTGAGAGCGAGCACCCGCACGGACTGAGCGAAACCGACTACGATTCGCTCTTCACCAAAGACAAGCACATCATCTTTGGCTTTCATGGATACCCCTGGCTGGTCCATCGGCTGACCTACCGCCGGACCAACCGCAACCTGCACGTCCGAGGCTACAAGGAAGAAGGCACGATCACGACGGCCTTCGACATGCGGGTGCAGAACGACCTCGATCGGTACCATCTGGTGCAAGACGTGGTCGATCGGCTGCCGCAGTCCGGTACGAAGGGAGCCTACCTGAAGCAGAAGATGCAGGACAAGCTGATCGAGCACAAGCACTACATCGACAAACACGGCGAAGACTTGCCGGAGATACGCAACTGGAAGTGGGGCAGCCCCACATGAACACGCAAAAGCTCATCGGCACCGCGAGGGCCCTGGTCGCCGGCGAAAAGGGCCTCCTCGCGATGGATGAAAGCAATCCAACCTGCAACAGGCGATTTGCCGGATTGGAGATTCCCCAGACCGTGGAGGCCCGGCGCGCCTATCGGGAGTTGCTTCTGACTACGCCCGGCCTCGGCGAGTGCATCAGTGGCATGATCCTCTACGACGAGACGATCCGTCAGCAGAAGAAAGACGGCACCCCCTTCGTCAATGTGATCGCCGATGCGGGAATCATCCCCGGCATCAAAGTCGATACCGGGGCAAAAGACATGGCGGCTCATCCCGGAGAAAGAATAACCGAAGGTCTGGACGGGTTGCGCGACCGCCTCAAGGAATATTTTGAAATGGGCGCCCGCTTTGCCAAGTGGCGTGCGGTGATCGCTGTGGGCGATGGCATTCCCAGCCGCGGCTGCATCGAGGCCAACGCGCAGGCGTTGGCTCGCTATGCCGCCTTGTGCCAGGAAGCCGGATTGGTGCCCGTCGTCGAACCGGAAGTGCTGATGGAAGGCGAGCATGATTTGGAGCGGTGCTTCGACGTAACGGAGAAAGTCCTGCGCACGGTCTCCGCCCAGCTTTACACACAACGGGTGATGCTGGAGGTCATGATCCTGAAGCCCAACATGGTGCTTCCCGGATTGACCTGCCCCAAGCAAGAAAAGGTGGACGAGGTGGCCGACGCCACGGTCAGGTGCCTCTCGCGGGCCGTCCCCGCTGCCGTTCCGGGGATTGCGTTTTTGTCGGGTGGCCAACCCGCCAAACTGGCCTCGGCCCGATTGAATGCCATGAATGTCAGATTCAAGTCGCAACTGCCCTGGGAATTGGCGTTTTCGTTTGCTCGCGCCATCCAGCAGCCGGCCTTGGAGATTTGGCAAGGCGAGGGCGCCCACGTATTAGCGGCCCAGCGAGCTCTGGCACATCGAGCCCGGTGCAACCAGGCGGCGCGCCGCGGCGAATACGATACCGCGATGGACACGGACATGAGCGCGAAAACTGGTGCCCCGCAGTTCACGACACCTGCGGCGGCATAGCGCATACGGAAAGAGTTCCCCATGAAACCGGATACCGACCAAGCCAAGGCTCCCGGATCGAAGCCGGGCTCAAAAGCCGACGCGAAGAACGATCTGAAAACTCTGCCGCTGGCGGAGGTCGAGAAGAAATTGGGGTCGTCGCCGGACGGCCTCACTCAAGCCGAGGCGCAGAAACGGCTGGCCCAATATGGGCCTAACGAGATTGAAGAAAAGAAGACCAACGAGCTCCTGAAATTCCTCAGCTATTTTTGGGGACCCATCCCGTGGATGATCGAAGTGGCAGTGATCCTGTCGGCGGCAGCCCGGCATTGGCCGGACTTCGGCATCATCCTGGTTCTGCTAGTGGCCAACGCCGTGGTCGGATTCTGGGAAGAACACCAGGCGGGCAACGCCATCGCTGCCCTGAAGGCCACCTTGGCGATCAAAGCCCGGGTGAAACGTGACGGGAAGTGGGTCACCCCGGCGGCGCGTGAGCTGGTGCCGGGCGACGTCATCCGCGTGCGTCTGGGCGACATCGTGCCGGCGGATGCGCGTTTGCTGGAAGGCGACCCGGTGGAGGTGGATCAGTCCGCGCTGACCGGAGAGTCGCTGCCCGCCACGCGCAAATCCGGCGAAGCAATATTTTCCGGCTCGATCGTTCGCCAGGGTGAAATCGGCGCAATGGTCTATGCCACCGGTGCGAACACCTATTTCGGCAAGACCGCGGAGCTGGTGCAGGGGGCGAAGACCGTCAGCCACTTCCAGCGCGCGGTGCTGAAGATCGGCAATTACCTGATCATGCTGGCGGTGGTCATGGTGGCGTCGATTGTTGCCGTCGCGATCTTCCGCGGCGACCCGATCCTCACCACGTTGCAGTTCGCCCTGGTGCTGACCGTGGCCGCGATTCCGGTGGCGATGCCGACCGTGTTGTCGGTGACAATGGCGGTCGGCGCGCGTCTGCTCGCCAAGAAGAAGGCGATTGTCACCCGCTTGGTGGCGATCGAGGAATTGGCGGGCGTCGACGTGCTGTGCGCCGACAAGACCGGCACCCTGACCCAGAACAAGCTGACCTTGGGCGATCCGTTCGGCGTGAACAACATCCCGGCCGCGCAGGTGATCCTCGCTGCCGCACTGGCGTCGCGCGCCGACAATGACGACACGATCGACCTGGCCGTGCTGGGCGGCCTGAAGAACGATCAGGCCTTGAAACCCTACAAGGTGGGGCATTTCCAGCCATTCGACGCGGTGCACAAGCGCACCGAGGCCGCCGTCACGGGCCCGGACGGCAAGGCGTTCAAGGTGACCAAGGGCGCGCCGCAGGTGATCCTGGCGTTGTCGGCCAATGCCGCAGAGGTGACGCCCGCCGTCGACAAGGCGGTCAACGAATTTGCGGCGCGCGGCTTTCGTTCATTGGGCGTGGCTCGGGCCGAGGGCGACGGCAAATGGCAGTTTCTTGGTGTGTTGCCCTTGTTCGATCCGCCGCGGGACGATGCCAAGTCCACCATCGCGACCGCGCAACAGATGGGCGTCAAGGTCAAGATGGTGACCGGCGATGCGCTGGCCATCGCCCAGGAAACCGCCAAGAAACTGGGCATGGGCACAAATATCCTCGATGCCGGTACCCTGGGTGACGAAAAGCAGCAGAACACGGCGGCGGTGGCGAAGGCGATCGAGAGCGCCGACGGTTTCGCCCAGGTCTTCCCTGAACACAAGTTCCACATCGTCGATGACCTGCAAAAGCGCGGCCACATCGTCGGCATGACCGGCGACGGGGTGAACGACGCGCCGGCGCTGAAAAAGGCCGATTGCGGCATCGCCGTTTCGGGCGCGACGGACGCGGCGCGCGCGGCGGCGGCCATCGTGCTGATGACGCCCGGCCTGTCGGTGATCATCGACGCGATCAAGGAGAGCCGGAAAATCTTCCAGCGGATGAACAGCTACGCGATCTACCGCATCGCCGAGACGCTGCGGGTGCTGTTCTTCATGACGTTGGCGATCCTGATCTTCAATTTTTATCCCTTGACGGCGGTGATGATCGTGATGCTGGCGCTGCTCAACGACGGCGCCATCCTGTCCATCGCCTATGACAACGTTCATTACAAGGACGCGCCCGAGGCCTGGAACATGCGCCTGGTGCTGGGGATCGCAACGGTGCTGGGCCTCGTTGGCCCGCTGGCCGCGTTCGGCCTAT
>JBARIB010001035.1:0-5872 GCA_049799535.1 Allostellaceae bacterium
AGTCGAGCGCGAGAAGCCGGAGGCACTCGGCATGGAGTGCCGGAATGTCCCACTGCTCGGCAAGTGAATTTTCCGGGATTGCCTGCGCGATCATCTCCCCGACCGTCTCTGCGCGCATCTCGGTGATTGTCTCTGCGACGTCGCGGGCATTCATGATCTCACGACGCTGCTCGTATACGACCTTGCGCTGGTCATTCATCACATCGTCGTATTTGAGCAGGTTCTTGCGCAAATCGTAGTTGCGCGCCTCGACCTTCTGCTGCGCCTTTTCCAGCGCCTTGTTAACCCAAGGGTGGATAATCGCCTCACCCTCCTTGAGCCCCAGCCGCTGCAGCATCGAATCCATCCGCTCAGAGCCAAAGATGCGCATCAGATCGTCTTCGAGGCAGACAAAGAATTTCGACGCGCCGGGGTCGCCTTGTCGGCCGGATCGCCCCCGCAACTGATTGTCGATGCGGCGGCTCTCGTGCCGCTCGCTGCCGACGACAAATAACCCGCCCGCCTGGACCACTTCTTCGTGAGCCGCCTGGATCTCCTTCCGGATCGCGGCCGCCTGCACTTCCCATTCCGTCGCGTCCGGGCCCAATGCCAGCTCGGTCTTGAGCCGCATTTCGAGGTTGCCTCCGAGCTGAATGTCGGTGCCGCGGCCCGCCATGTTGGTGTCGATCGTTACGGCGCCATGCCGGCCGGCCTGCGCGATAATGTGTGCCTCCTGTTCGTGGTAGCGCGCGTTCAGCACGTTGTGCGTAACCTTGTGCTTTTTAAAGAGCGTCGAGAGTTCTTCCGATTTCTCGATGCTGACCGTGCCGACCAACACCGGCTGCTTGCGGCCCTGGCACTCCAACACATGCTGCACGATCGCGTCGAATTTTTCGCGCGTGGTGCGGTAGACCTCGTCGTCGGTGTCGTCCCGGATACAGGGCTCGTTGGTCGGGATCTCGATGGCCTCGAGTTTGTAGATATCGCCGAACTCCTCCGCTTCGGTCATCGCGGTGCCGGTCATGCCGGCGAGCTTTGGATAGAGCCGGAAATAATTCTGAAACGTGATCGAGGCGAGCGTCTGGTTCTCGTTCTGGACCGTAACGCCTTCCTTGGCCTCGAGCGCTTGGTGCAAGCCCTCGGAATAGCGTCTTCCCTCCATCATGCGGCCGGTAAACTCGTCGATGATCACGACCTTGTCGTCTCTAACAATGTAATCGGTGTCGCGCGCAAATAGCTTGTGCGCGCGTAACGCCTGGTTGACGTGGTGGACGAGCGACACATTGTGGATGTCGTAGAGCGAGCCGGTCGTCAGCAGGCCCGCCTGGGTTAGCATCGCCTCGATCTTCTCGACCCCCGTCTCGGTCAGCGCGACGGTGCGCTGTTTCTCGTCCTTTTCGTAATCGGCGCCGTCGAGGGCCGGAATTAGCTTGTCGACTCGGATGTACAGCTCGGAGTTGTCCTCCGTCGGGCCGGAAATGATCAGCGGCGTCCGCGCCTCGTCGATTAAGATCGAATCGACCTCGTCGACGATGGCATAGTGGAATGGCCGATGGACCATATCCTCGAGCCGGAATTTCATGTTGTCGCGCAGATAGTCGAAACCGAGCTCGTTATTGGTGCCGTAAGTGACGTCGGCGAGATAGGCTTCTCTGCGCTGCATGTCGTCGAGCTCGTGAACGATGCAGCCAACCGTGAGCCCCAGAAACCGATAAATTTGACCCATCCATTCGGCATCGCGGCGGGCGAGGTAATCGTTGACGGTGACGACGTGCACCCCCTTACCGGTCAGCGCATTTAGGTAAACGGGAAGGGTGGCCACGAGCGTCTTGCCTTCGCCGGTCTTCATCTCGGAGATCATGCCGCGATGCAGCACGATGCCGCCCATAAGTTGGACGTCGAAGTGCCGCTGTCCGAGAGTGCGCTTGCCCGCTTCGCGCACAGTCGCGAAGGCATCGATCAGGAGGTCATCGAGTTCGACCCCGTCGGCGACCTGCTCCTTGAAGTGCCGGGTGCGCTCGCGCAGCTCCTCATCCGACATGGACTCCAGCTGCGGTTCTAATTCATTGATCGCGGAGACGATCGGCCCGAGGCTTTTGACGTAACGGTCATTGGCGGAGCCGAACAGGCGCCGAGCTAAGGCACCAAACATTGGACCCTCGAAATTCTAGGAAAAATGACGGGATGCGTGCGCACAGCGACTATGCAGAAATAAGCGGGAGGGGGGAAAGTGTCAATTCGGCCCGCCGGTCACGCGGTAGGGATCGCGCCAGATCGCCCATTAGCTGCCTTGTTTGCGTGGTATCGATGTGCATTCATCACTCCGCGCCGCCGGAAAAAATGGGCGCTTTCTCATCATAGGCCTCATATGCATGCTCGTTTCTTTATAGCTCCATCGCTCGCCGTCGCAGGCACCGCTGTGCTCGTTGCCGCTGTGGTCGCCAGTGGCGGCCTTCTGGCGGCTGATCGCCCTGCCTCCTCGCCCACCGCCCCAGCCGCGGTTTCGGGCCCACTCCCGCCGGCCAATACTGTCGTGGCGCGGGTTGACGGAACCGAGCTCCACCTACTGGATGTCGAAGAGGCTCAGCGCTCCCTGCCGCCGCAGGCACAAAAGCTGCCGCTCGAGCAAATCTACCCAATCCTTCTCAATCGGCTGGTTGACGGCATGCTGCTCACCGAAGCCGGACGCAAAGAGCATCTCGACCGAGACCCTGGCGTGCAGCTCCGCCTTAAGCACTACGAAGACCGCTTGGTCCAAGAGGCCTATCTGAACCAAGCGATCAAGGAAGCCGAAACCGAGGACCGGCTGAGGACCCGGTACGAGACGTTTGTCAAAGGCAAGGCAGGTCGTGAAGAGGTGCACGCGCGGCATATCCTGGTCAAGAGCGAGGCCGAGGCGAAATCGGTCATTGCCGAACTCGACAAGGGGGCGGATTTCGCCGCCCTCGCGAAGAAATACTCGACCGATCCCGGCGCCGGCTCGGGAGGGGACCTCGGCTATTTCGGCCATGACGACATGGTCAAGGAATTCGCCGATGCCGCCTTCGCCCTGCCCGCCGGTCAGTATAGCAAAGCGCCGGTTAAGACCGAGTTCGGCTGGCACGTGATCAAGGTCGAAGATCATCGCGTCGGCTCACCGCCGAGCTTTGAGGAGGCGCGTCAAGAAGTCAGCCAACTCGTCGCGCGTGACGTGATCGACGCGAAGATTAAAGAGCTGCGCGGCGGCGCCAAAATCGAGACCTTCGGGCTCGACGGCAAACCCCTGCCGGACAGCGGAAAGTAGTCTCGTGCGCTGCTCGTTTGCCTCGAATGACGCTCATTTTGCCCTCGACCTCAGCTGGCCCGGGGAAGAGGGAAGCCTCCGGGCTAAAGTCAGGCGGGACGGTCCCGGCGAGCCGTTAACCGCAAGGCGCGACGTTTCGCCCGCGGGGAGAGGGGCTTGGCCGGCTCCGGAGACAAGAAAATTCTGCTGGGCGATCGCGGAATGACCGCGATCTCCCCTCTCGCACCGGAGCGCTTTCCCGAGCTGCCGCCGATCGCCGGCGTGCGCCTCGCCGCTTTCGCCTGCGGCATCCGCTACGCTGGCCGGGACGACCTGATGTTGACCGAGTTGGCGCCCGAGAGCGCGATTGCTGGGGTCTTCACGCGCTCGCTAACCGCCGGCGCGCCGGTCGTGTGGTGCCGCGACTGCTTATCCGGCGGCAAGGTACGCGGCATTGTCGTTAATTCGGGCAATTCGAACGTCTTTACCGGCCGCACCGGCAAGGAAATTGTCGAGACCACTGCCGCGGCTGCAGCGCGTCTGTTCAAATGCGATCCGAAGCAGATATTTGTTTCCTCGACCGGTGTGATTGGCGAGCCGCCGCCCGGGGAAAAGATCGTCGCCGCAATTCCCGAAGCCGCTCAACACCTGGCGGCCAATGCCTGGGAGCCGGCGGCGCGGGCCATCATGACCACCGACACCTTCCCAAAGGGGGCCACAGCCGCTGCGACGATCGATGGCGTCCAAGTCCGGCTCAATGGCTTTGCAAAAGGCTCTGGTATGATCGCGCCCGACATGGCGACAATGCTCGCTTATGTCTTCACTGACGCCGCTTTGCCCGCTGCGGTATTGCAGCCGCTGCTCGCCGCCGCCGCTGACAAATCGTTCAATTGCGTAACGATCGACGGTGACACCTCGACGAGCGACACCGTGCTTCTATCGGCGACCCAACAGGCCGCGCATCGCCCGGTGGCAAGCCCGGCGGACCGGCGGCTTGGTGATTTTCGCCGGGCGCTCGACGCGGTAATGGTCGATCTTGCCCAGCAGATCGCGCGTGATGGCGAGGGGGCGCAAAAATTTGTGACCATCGAGGTGACCGGGGCGGCGACGGCGCGCGCCGCCCGCCGCATCGGTCTGGCGATAGGCAATTCGCCGCTCGTCAAGACTGCGCTTTCGGCTGGAGACCCCAATTGGGGTCGTATCGTCATGGCCGTCGGCAAAGCGGGGGAGAAGATCGATCGGGATCGAGTCATGATTTCGATTGGCGGCATCCCGATCACGGCCGAGGGTGGTCCGGTGGCAAACTATGACGAGAAGCCCGTCGCCGAATACATGAAGGGCCGCGAAATTACGATCGCGGTCGATATCGGCATCGGACGCGGCAAAGCCACGGTGTGGACCTGCGATCTAACCCACGCTTACATCGATATCAATGCCAGCTACCGCAGCTGAACCCGAAGACAGCCTTCCAATCGTGCTCGTTTCGGCAGTGGCGCTTGTCGATGCCGATGGGCGGGTATTGCTAGCGCAGCGCCCGGCGGGAAAGCCTCTCGCCGGGCTCTGGGAGTTTCCGGGCGGCAAGGTCAACCCGGGAGAAACGCCGGAAACCGCGCTGATCCGCGAGCTCGCCGAAGAGCTCGGCGTCGACGTTGCGGCGCGCTGCCTTGCGCCCTTCACCTTCGCATCCTATTCCTATCCTGACTTCCATCTGCTGATGCCGCTTTATCTTTGCCGCAAATGGTCGGGAATCCCGGTCGCGCGCGAGGGTCAGCGCCTTACTTGGGCGCGGCCGGCGCGACTCGGGGATTATCCCATGCCGCCGGCGGACGCGCCCCTCGTGGCGATGCTGCGTGACTTGCTAAGGTAATCAACCTTGCGAAAGATCAACGGTTCCAGGCCGGTGCAACGGGCGGGCTACCCGATGCCAGGCGAATTTCCCTTGCCGCGCCATTGCGTTAACTTTTGTCGGGTTGGCATGAGTAGCGCGGCGGCCGCGTATCTGGAGATACAGCCCAACATCCTCGCCGTGTTGCCGGCGTTCGAGTGCGAACTCGTCGCGCGCGAGCTGGCCGCCGTCGCCGATGCCGGCGTAAGAACCTTTGGCGACGATCCATCATGCCTGCCGTCGCGAGCTTTGCGATGTCGGCGATGAGTGCAGCTTCGAGGTCGTCAACTTCATGGAAATCCTCGACGAAGGACTCGGTCTCCCCAGTGACGACTCTCTATAGGCGGCTCAAAATGATGAAGGACATCGACGACATCATCGTCGAAACCAGCCCTTTGATCGCCGAGCACGGTTTGGACCTCGCCACGGTCCGGGACACGTTGCTCCAGGAGTTCGGGACAGGGCGCGTGGGCCGATGACCCCGATGCCCGGTGCCGCAATGTTGACCCGACCGATCCCATCGACCGGGGAGGAATTGCCGGTGATCGGCCTGGGCACCTGGCGCGCGTTCGATGTTCCAGCCAGCGCGGCAGTGCGGGAGCCACTTCGCGGGGTGCTTAAGGCCTTCCTGGACTTCGGCGCCCGCGTTATCGACACATCCCCGATGTATGGACGGGCCGAGGCGGCCACCGGCGATCTGCTGGCCGAATTGGGTGCGCGATCTCGGACATTTCTGGCCACCAAGG
>JBARIB010001036.1:0-1605 GCA_049799535.1 Allostellaceae bacterium
GACCAAGCTTGCGGAGTCCGAGGTCGTGCAGCTGGCGATCGGCGAGGCTGCCGCGGCCATCGATGTCGCGACCTTACTATTGCATAGCGGACGCGAGAGCAGCACAGCGGCGGTCAGCTCGGGCCGCAAGATCACCGAGGCAGAGGCATTGCGCGCCCGCCGCGACATGGTGTACGCGCAGCATCAGGTGAGCTGGGCGCTCGACCGCCTGTGTGAGCTGGATGGCGCGCGCTGGGTCTACGACAGCGACCAGCTCGGGGCCATCCGGCGCGACGTTATGACGATCTTGACCCACCATGCCGCGAGCCGCCAGGCCGCGATGGCGCCCTACGGCCGCATGCTGCTGCGCGACAGTGCCGGCGATTAACACGTCGGCGTAAAGCGAAATTCACCGCCCGTCAGCTTCGGAAATTCGGCTATGGGAGGCGAGCTTCGTCAAACTCCCTGCCGCCTATGTCGGCGGTCGACAGCCACCACCCCTCACCGGCGAGCCAGCACGTGTGATCCGGCTCTTCAGGTGCGCGCCGCAGCGATCGGATGGCGCTGAAATCGCCTCTCGTGAACGCCGCCGCCAATCTTTGCTCTGCTCGCGGATCTCGCCCACCAACGCACGGGATGATCCCCACCCGGCCGACAAACCTCGCGGCGTAGCGATGGGAAGCACCGGCCCTCCGGGTGATCATCAGAAGGCAACCCCACCGTTGGGCATTGGTCAACGGAACAAGCAAGCGGCCGTTCTCTGCCGTCAATGCGTCGAACCAGGCAGAAGAGAAATGCGTTACCCCGGCATTGACAATGATGGCGTCGGCCGGCCGGTCGGGGCGGAAGGCAAAACCGTCGGCCGCTACCACCGTCGCTTGCGGCCAAGCGGCGAGGTTTTCCTCGGCTCGGGCGGCGAGGATAGGGTCAATCTCGATCGCGATGACCCGTCCGGCATGGCCGACAATCTCGGCGAGGATCGCGCTGTAATAGCCGGTGCCGGCGCCAACATGGATCACCTGGGCGCCATCGCTCGACTCGAGCTGGTCATACATACGAACCCAAAGGCTCGGCTGCCCGTTGTTAAGCCGCCGCTCCTCGTCGATCGCGATCAGCACGTCATGGTAGAGATCGCGCGGGTCTGCATCGGGCGTCGTCCAATACTCGCTGGAAGCCATCGGGCTGAGAATGCGCCAAGGCCCCGGTCCAAAGAAGCGCTCCCGCGGCACCGTGGCGAAGGCATCGATGACGGCACGGGAGCGCAGCTTGGCCGTGAACCGCAACTCTTCTGCGTAGCGGTGGCGCGCCTCCGTGATCGGATCACCACCGGTTATTCTACGCGCGGGCATAAGCACGATATCTCCTCGCGCAAGTCAATTCGGGGCGATCAGCATGATGGCCGGGAAGTAGGTTCTGTATCGCGCAGCATCGCGCGTAATCAGTACGGCATTGGATATCACCGCATGGGCGCCGATAACGAAATCGCGCAGAACCCCAGTCGTCGCACCGCCGGCAGCGCGGTATCGTTGGAATGCCTTGCCGGCGAGAAATAGCGCGGGTCGCGGAACCGCCGCGCTGACAAGCCGGGCTTCATAGATCATTGCATTGAGCGCCTCAATTGTCGCA
>JBARIB010001037.1:0-1857 GCA_049799535.1 Allostellaceae bacterium
CTCTAGCAAGGCCGAAGCGAATTCGTACTTGGTGTGGGCGAGCCACGGCCAGGCGTGCAGCCGTTCGTCCATTTCGAGCGCAGCCTCGAAATGCTCTTCGGCTGCGCTCCATTCGCCCATCACACCGGCCAGCATGCCGAGATAGCGGGCGGCGGCGCCGCAACAGACCGTCGCGACAGGAGCGAGAACGGCGTTGTCGCGGTACGGCAGCAGCTGTTCATAGAGCCGCTCGGCCTCGAGAGCATCGCCGAGACCGGTGCAGACCTCGGCCAAGTACGACAACGTCAAGCTGCGCTTGGCGTCGGCGGGAAACGCGAAGCCGGCGGCCGCCATTTCCCGGAACGCTTTGCGGGCCGCTTCTTCAAAGCCGAGATCGCTGGCAATTACTGCCAAGCCCGGCCGCCACGCTGCGTCCCGCGGGTTCTCATCGAGAAAGCGCCGGAATAGCGGCGCCACCTCGGCCAACCGGCCCTGCTCGCGGCGGATCGTGAACATCTGCACGCCGTAAACGCCCGTCACCAATTCGCCCTGCACCTCGCGGCCGACTTCCAGCGCCCGATTGGCAAGGCGCTCGGCCTCGGCAAACTCGCCCAGCAGGATTGCGCGCATCGCATCGGCGCTCGTCAGCCCATACTCATAGGTCGAGATCCGGTGCTTCGACGAATATTCACGAAACCAGATCAGCGATGCCGTGAAACCCGCGTAGTCGCCCATCTCCAGATATGAGGCGAAGGGAACGAACCCATAGACCATTTCCGGACCGCCGCTCTCCTCTATAAGCGCCCGCTCCTCGTCGAACAGCCTACGCCGTTCTGGGAAACTTGACGCGGGACAGGGGTTACCAATTGCTACGATGTTCCGGCGCGACAAAGCATAATATAGAGCCCCCTTGTCTCCGCACTGCCGAGCGATGATAACCGCCTCCGCCGTCAATGCACTCGCGCGCTGGAGGTCGCCCAAACTGAACAGGGCCCTGCCGAGCGCGCTAAGCATGCGTGCGCGATCTCCACCATTCGCGTCGCCCAATCCGTGCAGGGCCGCTTCGAGCAATTCAGCCGACTCACGTGACGGCCGCCCAATCCAGTTCTCGGCATCGTTCGCGGCCAAAGCCGCCCGAGCGAAATCGGCCGATGCTCCCTCGGCGCGGGCGATCTCTGCGGCCTCCTTACACGTCGTGAACGCCTCGACCAGCTGGCCGCTCGTCATCCGCTGCGCCTCGCCCAGAGCCAACAGCAAGGCCAGGGTGTAGCGGGATCGGTCCGCGCTCTCTGGCAAACCGCGCGCCATCTCGAGGCCGCGCTCGAAATGCCCGATCGCTTCAAGGACTGCAGAGCGGCCGCGCGAGCGTTCGCCCGCCCGAAGCCAGAATGGAATTGCCGCCTCCGGCATCTCGGCTGCGGTGTAATGCTGCGCGACGAGCTCGGGCCGGCTCTGCACGGCCTCCGCAAAATCCTTCTCTAGAGCTTCGGCAATCGCGCCGTGGTATTGGCGACGCCGGCTCAACAGCAGCGATTGGTAGGCGGCATCCTGGATCAGCGCATGTCGGAACATATATTCATCCGGCGCCGAGCCTGCCGACAGCACGATCTCGGACGCGACCAGCCGTTCCAGCTCAACAGTGAAAGCTTCCGCCGGCTTGCTGGTTACAGTGCGCAGGAGCGCCACCCCGAACTCCCGTCCAATGACCGCGGCAATCTGGGCCAGCTCCTTGGCATCGGGGCCTAGCCGATCGAGGCGCGACAGCAGAGACGCTTGCAAAGTCTCGGGAATTTCGCTGTCGCCAAAGGCGCTGCCGCTGTCGAGAGCGGATTTGGTCAGCTCCTCGATAAAGAGCGGCACACCGCCGGCGCGCTGGCC
>JBARIB010001038.1:0-2236 GCA_049799535.1 Allostellaceae bacterium
TGCGTCCCAGTCACCTTTGTACAGGTGAGGTTCGGCATTCATCGCTAACCACGCCCGCAAACGCGGATCATCTAGAGCATCGCTCGCCTCGTGCACGCGGTTGGCATAGTGGAGCGCGTCTTCGAGCCGTCCTGCCCGAGCGCTGTAACACCGTGCGCCGGACGACATTGTTATAGCTTGCTCCAGGTGCTTCGCTTCGGCGCCGAGGATGTCGACTGCCCGGGCCACGTGGCCAAGCGAAGCCTCGAACCGACCGTGTATTCCGAGGTACTGCCCGTACCGGTCTTCTGCGACAGCTAGGGCCAGGGCATCACCCGACGCCTCAGCGCGTGCAAGCGCATCCATCAGGAGGGTCTCATCGTCCCAGACCGAGCCTTTGGTCGCTAGCAACCTAACTACCGTTGCGGCGCTGCCATCCAAGGTTGCATTTTCAAGGGCTAGATCGACATGGTGCAACATACGTGCTTTCCCTGTCTCGTCCCGCATCCAACCCGGTAGCTGAGTGACCGATAGGATGACCTCAGCATGGATCCGGTTCTGCTCAACATCGCGTGGCAGCCTGCCCAACAAATCCAGGGCTTGCCAATAATGGCTGATCGCTTCGGGGCGGGCGTAGAGTCTTCCGGCCTGCTTGGCTGCCTCCAATGTGTAGCTCAGTGCCTTTTCCCAATCCTCTGCTCTGACCCAGTGAAACGCGAGGAGCGCAGCGTGTTCCGAGCGCACGCCCTCGAACCGCTCTTCGAGGACCGACGCAATGCTTGCGTGCAGCTCTTGCCGCCGGCGACGCAGCAACGTGCTGTAAGCGGCGTCTTGGACGAGCGCGTGCTTGAAGACGAACGACGTCTGCGGCAGCGCACCTCGACGCAAAACCAGACCCGCGACGACGAGTTGGTCGAGCGCCTCCCGGATCTGGCTTTCTGGCCGACGCGCGACTGCTGTTATCAGTTCGTAGGAGAATTCACGGCCGATCGCTGCTCCTATCTGCGCCACCTCCTTGACCGGCGCGAACCGGTCGAGGCGCGCCATCAGCGAGTCCTGCAAGCTCGACGGGATCGCCAGCGACGGCGCCGGGCCGATGAGCGCATAACGCCCGTCCTCCTCTCGCAGCAAGCCGCCTTCCAACAACGTCTTCGTCAGCTCCTCGATGAAGAGCGGGATGCCGTCGGTGCGTTCTCTGATGCGGTCGAGGATCTCGGATGGCAGCGCCCTGCCGCCGGTCAGCTGCTGGATAAGTGTCGACGTATCTCGCTGGCCGAGGCGGTTCATGGTAAGAGCGGTGACCTGCGCCTGCCCGGTCCAGGGCGCCTCGAACTCGGGGCGGAAGGTGATCACCATCAGCGCCGACAGGCGCGGCACCCGCTCGGCGAGGCGTTCCAACAACTCCTGCGAGGTCGAGTCGATCCAATGCGCGTCTTCAAAAACGAGCAGGGTTGGCTGTCGACCGGCGAGGCCCTCGAACTGCCTGACCAATGCAGCAAGTATGAGCTCGCGCTTTTGGCGAGGGTCGTTGGGCAGCGGCTCTTCGCCCGCCAATCCCAACAGATCGTTAAACACCGCCAGAGTCTCGGGCGTACTGTCGCCCGCTCGGGAGAGCACTGCGGCGATCGTGTCGCGCTTAGCGGCGGGGAGGTCTTCGCGCTAAAAGCCGGCGGCGTGTTCCAGCTGGGTAATGAACGGGTAGAGCGCGGTGTCGCGATGGTGTGGCGAGCAGAAATAGCGCAGCCGGATATGCGGTTCGCCCTCGATCTGCTGCTGGAATGCTGCGGTGAGGCGCGACTTGCCGATCCCCGCCTCGCCCGAAATGAGCACGATCTGGCCTTCGCCCTCCTTGGCGCGCGCCCAGCGGCGCAACAGCAGCTCGATCTCCGCGTCGCGGCCGATGAGCGGGGATAGAGACGCCGATCGCAGTGCTTCGAACCGGCTCTCGACCGTGCTGGGCCGCAGCACCTGCCACACCGCTACCGGGGCGTCCAACCCTTTCACCTCGGCGATGCCCAGATCGCGATATTCGAACAGATCGCCGAGCAGGCGGCGGGTAGCCTCGGCGATGATCACGCCGTTCGCCGGTGCCATTTCTTGCAGGCGGGCGGCGAGGTTCGGCGTCTCGCCGACCACGCCGCGCTCCTGAGCATCGCCGGCGCCGATCAGATCGCCGACCACGACAAGGCCGGTGGCGATGCCGATGCGGCTCGCCAGCGGGCCGGAGCCGCTTTCCAGCCGGCCGATGCGCTCGACC
>JBARIB010001039.1:0-3918 GCA_049799535.1 Allostellaceae bacterium
CCTCGGCTGTCTCGGCCAAACACTCGTACGGGGCGCCGATCAGATCCTCCGTCAAGTTATCGCCGGATTCGATTGTGTTACTGCGGGAGAACCGCAGCCATCAGCGATGCCGAGACCCCCGTTGGCATAACGCCGAACGAATGCGGCGAATAAGTCTGCTGAACGCTAATCGAGAATGGCGGCGAATCCGATTGTGTGGACTCTGGACTGAGGGAGAACGAGGGAGCCTGCGATTCCATGTTCTGAACATTGACGGCGGTAGAGGGCGGAGTCGGCTTTTGGATTTTCACTGTTACCTGCCCAGCCGTCATCCTATCCATTTGAGCATCATCCAACATTGTCAGCTCGCCTGCCGCAGCGATGCCGGCCAGCAGCGGCAAAGACACAAGCCCAATCAGAAGGTTCTTCATTAACAATCCCTTCGCGTAAAGTCCCCACACCGGCTGAGATGTCCTTATATATTCAATGCAATTTATTTGGTAGAGCAAATTTGATGCTTAACCGTTCTTAATTCGCCTATCGAGACTGCTAGCTGAAAGTCAGCATGCCGCGTCCGCCTAATCCTCGCCGTCATGCCTTCGCGGCCATCGCCGCCGCAAGGTGGCCGGATATCCTCGCGCAAACGGCAGCGTAACGCGGCGATATGCGCAGCGCGCGCTCTCGCGGCTGCGGCAATTCGATCGGGACCTCGATGGCGACGCGGCCTGGCCGCGATGTCATGACGGCGATGCGGGTCGACAAATAGACCGACTCGAAGACACTATGTGTGACGAAGACAATGGTGGACCGCCGGCCTTCCCAAAGCTGCAACAGATCGTCGTTGAGCGCCATCCGCGTGATTTCGTCGAGCGCAGCGAAAGGCTCGTCGAGCAATAGCAATTCGGGATCGGTGACCAACGCGCGAGCGATCGAGACGCGCATGCGCATGCCACCCGAGAGTTGGCGCGGATAGGCGCGCTCGAACCCCGCGAGCCCAACCGCGCCGATCTCCGCTGCAGCGCGCTCGCGCTGGGCAGGCCTGAGCCGCCCGGCAAGACGAAAAGGCAATAACACATTATCCAATACCGTGCTCCACGGCATCAGGGTGGGGTCCTGAAACACGAACCCGATGCGGCCGGACGGGATCGTTCCGGCCTCGGTGCCAAGAGAGAGCCGGCGGACGCCATTACTGGGCTCGGCGAGCCCGGCGATGATCCGCAACAACGTGCTCTTGCCGCAACCGGAAGGGCCGAGGAGGCTCAGGAACTCGCCGCGGAAAATCTCGAGATCGATGGCGTCGAGCGCCATCGTGCCGGACGCGAAACGCTTGGTTACACCTTGCAATGTGACCAGCGGCGTCACCCGCCCGCTTGCCGGCAGCGGGCTGGTGGTGACCGATATAGTCAGGGCTTCATACCCACCTTCTTGTTGGCGAACTGCAAGGTGAAGGCTTTGTGGAAGTCGAGATCCTTGGGGTAGACGCCGGCCTTCGACATCGTGTCGAAGAAGTCGCGCCATCGTTCCTCGCTCATCGCCCCGATGCCGTCTGTCTTGGCCCCGCCGCCGTCGACAATGCCATATTCCTTGATCTTCGCGATCCCGTAGGCGAGCAATGCGTCGGTCATTTCCGGATTGTCTCGCTTGATCAATGCGTTCCCCGGCGCCGGATCGCCGTAGAGATAACTGTACCAACCCTCGATGCTGGCGTCGACGAAGCGCTGAACGAGATCGGGGTTTTGCCGCACCCGCTCATTGGAGGTTTGGATAAGCGAGCCATAACTCGAATACCCGGCGTCTGCGAGCAGCAGCACGACCGGTTTTATCCCTTGCGCTTCGATCGTGAACGGCTCGCTCGACAAATAGCCCTGCTGGATCGCCTTGGGATCGGCAAGGAACGGCGCGACGCTGAAGGTGTAGGGGCGGATCTGGTCGTCGCTGTAGCCGAATTTGCTTTTGAGGAACGTCCAGCTGGTAATCCGGGTGTCGGAGCCGATCATTATCGGCTTGCCCTTGAGCGCGGCTAGGCTGTCATTGCCCTCGCCCGGATGCGCGATCAGCACCGAGGGGTCCTTCTGGAAGATCGCGGCGACGGCGACCATCGGGATGCTTTGCTGCACGAAATTCAACGGAATAAAGGAATTCGGCGCGATGTTGAAATCGAGGCGGCCGGCGGCCAGCAATTGCGCGTGATTGACCTGCGGTCCGCCCTGCCGCAGGGTCACGTCGAGCCCGTGCCTGGTATAGATCCCGGTCGCAATAGCCTGGTAATAGCCGCCGTGCTCGGCTTCGGCTTTCCAATCGGTGCCAAAGCTTACTGCATCCGTCGCCGTTGCGACGGGGGCCACGACGAGGCAGGCCAAGGCCATCAGGACAGCGCCGACCAGAAACCGCATTCCTTCCAACTCCCGAAACACCGAGCCGCATTACCAGTTTAGACCGCGGCCTTCCACCCGTCGACCCGCCCTGTTCTCGCTTAGCACGGCAGAATTGTGTATTGTTCGTGAAAGGCTCGGCTCGCAACGAGCCGCGTGAGCGCAGGAGTGCGCGATGAAGAACTTGTTGACAGTGGTGGGCGACGGGAATGCGCGGCCGGTCCTCGAAACGGCGCTGATGGCCGCTGAGCGCTTCAACAGTCACATTGTCGGGCTGCACAGCCTGACGACCGAATACGCCGTCGTGTTCGGCGGCGAGATGGGGTTTTCGATCTCCTCCGAGGTCGACCGCACCCTCGAGCGCGAGGGTCACGAGCGGCGCGACCAGGCGCGCCGGCTGTTCGGTGATTTTATGAGTTTGAAAGGCGTCCCGGTCGGCACGCCGCCAGCCGGGCACAACGGCCCGACCGCGTCGTGGCGCGAAGAGGATGGCCGCCAGAACGCGGTCGTCGGCATGATCGGCCGGGTCTTTGACCTGATCGTCGTGGAACAGCCCGAAAAGCTCGCCTCGATCGCCGAAGCAACCCTCGAGGACGCCCTCTTCGAAAGCGGCCGTCCGGTGCTGATGGTGCCCAAGCGCAGTCTGTCGACATTGGGGGAGGTCGTCGCGATCGCCTGGAACGGCAGCACCGAGACCGCCGTCACGGTGGCGATGGGCATGCCGTTTCTCAAGCAGGCACGCAAGGTCGTCGTCGTGGCGGTGGGCCCGCAACACATGCCGGAACCGGGTCCGGAGGGCGAGGAGCTGGCTCGTACGGTCGAGCGCTACGGTATGGATGTCAGTGTGCGAACCGCTTACGGCCGGCAAAAGGCCCAGGGCGAGTCGTTCCTCAAGGAGGCGATGGCCGCCGGCGCCGATCTGCTGTTGAAGGGCGCCTATACGCAGAGCCGCATCCGTCAGATGATTTTTGGCGGCGGCACGCGGCACATCATCATGGAGTCCCCGCTTCCGGTGCTGATGGCGCGCTGAGCCGAGGCGTCCCGAAGGTGAGACGGACCCGGCGCTGACCAACGCCGGGTCTCCCTTCTGGTATCTTCCGTCCAGGCCTTCGGCCCCAAAAATTTCTCCTCGCCTGTCGAATCTGAAAGGCGCCGTGCGTCGTCCGGATGCAAGGGTATGGGACCCGAGATCCGAGGAGAGAGGGGCGATGAAATACATGCTGTTGATCTACGACGAACCCGCCGCCTACGAGGGCGAGGCCGGCCGCAAGCTGATGTCCGAGATGATCGCCGGGCATATGCGCCTCGGCGAAGACCTGCGGAGCGCGGGGGTCATCTATTCCGGCCACCAGCTGCAGCCGGCAAGCGTCGCGACGACGGTGCGAAACGAAGGCAGCGCGAGGACGCTCCATGACGGCCCTTTCGCCGAAACCAAGGAGCAGCTGGGCGGGTATTATCTGATCGACGTCGCCGACTTCGATGCGGCCATTGCCTGGGCCCGGCGTATCCCGATGCGAGGATCAGGAGGTGTCGAGGTCCGCCCGATCGTCGAGCGGCGACAAGAATA
>JBARIB010001040.1:0-2398 GCA_049799535.1 Allostellaceae bacterium
GGCGCCCGGGTCGAAATACTGCATGAGGGCCTGTTCGGTCGCGACCCCATCGCCGTTCGGGTAAACGACGCCACCGTCGCGCTGCGCCGCCGCGAGGCTGCTTCGATCCTGGTCGAGCCGGAACACCCAATAAGACCAGGGCGCGGATGAGCGAGCTGATATTGCCGGCTCGCATCGCGCTCGTCGGCAATCCCAACAGCGGCAAGACGGCGCTTTTCAACGCACTGACCGGCAGCCGCCAGAAGGTCGCGAACTACCCCGGGGTCACGGTCGAGCGCAAGGAGGGCGTTGCGATAACGCCCGCCGGCCTCACCGTGCGGCTGATCGATCTTCCCGGGACCTATTCGCTGCGCGCCCGCAGCCTCGACGAGGTCGTCACCCGCGACATCGTGCTGGGCCGGCTCGAGGGCGAGGACCTTCCGCGCCTCCTCGTCTGTGTTGCCGACTCGACGAACCTTCGGGTGGCCTTGCGCCTCGCGCTCGAGCTGAAGCGCGTCGGCCGGCCGATGATCCTGGCGCTCAACATGTTCGACATCGCCCGGCATCGCGGGTTCGACATCGATCTCGACCGGCTTTCAGCGGAGCTCGGGATTCGCGTCGTGTCGTCCGTTGCCGTGCGGCGGGGAGGCACGCGCGATCTTTTGGCGCGCATCGACGAAGTCATTCACGAGCAAGGAGTGCCGTTGGTGCCGGCCCCCGGGGCCGCGGCGTGGTCCGAGCCCAATGCAGCGCAGCTGCGCGCGACGCAGCGCGAAGCCGACCGCATCCTCGACGCAGCGGTCAAGATTCCGGGGCGGCCCGA
Organism: Allostellaceae bacterium; assembly: GCA_049799535.1. Taxonomy (GTDB): domain Bacteria; phylum Pseudomonadota; class Alphaproteobacteria; order ATCC43930; family CGMCC-115725; genus AP-15. The sequence goes on from JBARIB010001040.1 coordinate 803, forward strand.
CCTCTTCACGCGGCGGCTCGATCGCATCGTGCTGCACCCGGTGGTCGGCCTCGTCATTCTGCTCGCGGTGCTGTTCCTGATGTTCCAGGCCGTGTTCACCTGGGCGCAGGCACCCATGGATCTGATCAAGAGCGGATTCGACGCGCTCGCCGGGTGGGCGGCCGCCGTGCTTCCGCAAGGCTGGGTGCTGAGCTTTGTGCGGGACGGCGTGATCTCGGGGGTCGGCAGCGTCCTCGTCTTCCTGCCGCAGATCCTGACCCTGTTCCTCTTTATCCTGCTGCTCGAAGACTTCGGCTATATGGCGCGGGCGGCATTCCTGATGGACCGCATCATGGGCGGCGCCGGGCTGCATGGCCGCGCCTTTATCCCGCTGTTGTCAAGCTTTGCCTGCGCGATCCCGGGGATCATGGCGACGCGGGTCATTTCCAGCCGCCGCGGCCGGCTCACGACGATCCTGGTTGCGCCGCTGATGACCTGCTCGGCGCGGATCCCGGTCTATACCTTGATCATTTCGGCCTTCGTTCCGGCACGCTCGGTGCTCGGTTGGCTCAGCCTGCAGGGCCTCGTCATGTTCGGGCTGTACACCGCCGGCATCGCCGCCGCGCTCGGCATGTCCTGGGTCTTCAACCGCTTTCTGTGGCGGCACGAGCCGAGCGAACCGTTCATGCTCGAGCTACCCGATTATAAGCGGCCGAGGCTACGGAACATCGCGCTCGGGGTATTGCAGCGCGGCCAGATCTTCCTGCGCCGGGCGGGGACGACGATCTTCGCGATGATGGTCGTGATCTGGTTTCTGTGCTCGGTGCCGCCGGCGCCGCCACAGGCCCTTGGCGACGCTCCCGAACCGGCGATCAACTACAGCCTCGCCGCCAGTATCGGCAAATTCATCGAACCGGTATTGCGCCCGGTCGGGTTCAACTGGCAGATCGACATCGCCTTGGTCCCCGGCATGGCGGCCCGCGAGGTCGCGGTCGCGGCGCTCGGCACGGTCTACGCGATCGAGGGCGCTAATGACAATCGCGACGCGCTCGGCAGCACCTTGGTCGCCCATTGGAGCCTCGCGACCGCCTTGGCGCTCCTCGCCTGGTATGTCTTCGCGCCGCAATGCGCCTCGACCTTGGCCGTCGTGCGGCGCGAGACCGCCAGCTGGAAATGGACCGCCTTCCTCTTCGGCTACATGCTGGCGCTCGCCTATGTGGCCGCCTTCGTCACCTACCATGCAGCCGTTGTACTCGGCGCGGGGTGATGTAGCCGGCTATTTGTTGTTCAGCCCGAAATCGGGCCCGGCGCGCCGCCTCAGCTCGTTGCCAAGCGTTGCTCCGAGCCGTTCCGCCTCGGCAACGCCGCCCTCCTGTCGTCCGCTGATCTCTCCGCCTCCGTCGGGCCGCAGCAACAATCCTTCGATCGTCAGCCTGTCGCCCGCGACCTCGGCGAGCCCGGCGATCGGGGTGCGGCAAGAGCCGTCGAGCGCGGCCAGCATCGCCCGTTCGGCACCGACCCTGGCGGCGCTGATCGGGTCATGAAGGGGCTCGACGAGCAGTCGCACGGTCTCATCGGCGGCGCGGCATTCAATGGCAAGCGCACCCTGGCCGACGG
>JBARIB010001041.1:0-2699 GCA_049799535.1 Allostellaceae bacterium
GCCGCCGACTTTGTTCACGATCCCGGTGTTGCGCTACATGAAGACCTATGGCCTGACGCACGAGCAATTGGCGATGGTTTCGGTCGTGCAGCGCGAATGGGCGGCAAAGAACCCGCGCGCCACCTTCAAGACGCCGATCACCGTCGAGGACGTGCTGAACTCGCGGATGATCGGCTACCCGTTCCGATTATTGCAGTGCTGCCTGGTGACCGAGGGCGGCGGCGCGCTGATCCTGGTCGCCGCCGAGCGTGCGAAGGATTTCCCGCAGAGGCCGGTCTACCTCATCGGCACCGGCGAGAGTGTCGAGACGCCGATGGTCAGCCAAATGGAGGATTTCACGTCCTCGCGCGCCTTCCGCGTCGCCGGCGCCAAGGCCTTCGCCGAAGCCGGCGTCACCCACAAGGACGTCGACCACCTGATGATCTACGACGCTTTCGCGCATCTGCCGATCTACGGCCTCGAGGACCTCGGCTTCGTGCCGCGCGGCGAAGCCGGCGCCTTCATTGCCGAGCGTAGCACCGCCCCCGGCGGCGAATTGCCTTTGAACACCAATGGCGGCGGCCTCTCCTACATGCATTCCGGCATGTACGGCATGTACGCATTGCAGGAGAGCGTGCGCCAAATGCGCGGCATCGCCCCCGCGCAGATCCGCGGCGCCCGGATCTCGGTCTGCCACGGCGTCGGCGGCATGTTCGCCGCCTCCGGCACGATCATCATGTCGAACGAGCCGCCTTGATCCCCACCGCCACGCGCTTCATCCCAAGCGAGAAGCCGCTATACATCATAACGAAATGGTCGCGAGCACTTGAACTGGCCCGGTGAGATCCGCTCAAAGAGCTCAGAATTTCCTCCTGGATTGCCGCGACGGTGTTTATCGAGGAAGGGTTGTATGTCCCATTACCGAAGCCGGGGCATGCGGCTCGGAAATTCTCTTTCGAAAACGGCTCTCCGAGTGCCCCTGCTCTGATCGCACCTACAATCGCTCGATAGACTTCGTGAGCCATCTTTAGTCTAACCTCTCATCGTCCTCCTCGGCCGCGTTCAATTTCGTCAAGCAGCGGCGCGCGCGGGGCCGGTACAGCGGGCTTCTTGATGATCAATCGTGTGCCATCCAACCTGTCGATCGCGCCGTCAAGCGCCAGCAAGCGATCATCAAAGGTATGGAACTCGTCAACATTCGCGATGCATGCCGTCGCAAGATGAATGGCATCGGGCGGTTTAAGTCCGGAGTGACCGGCCAACATCAATCGGCGTGCAAAGTCCCCGAGATGCTTATCGACATTGACCAAGAGGATATAATCGTTATCGAAAAAGTCGCGGACTCTCTGATCATCAATCCCGCTTGTGCGGTTGCGAGCGAGAACTTCGACCAAGGCGATTGCTGATACAACGATCTCGATTACGCCCCGCTCTGCGGCATCGAGCACGGGTCGGCACATCGCGCCCCGGTCTTCTATGACCGTTTTCCCGTCCGGGCCGACGATCTTCTCGCGCTGGATGTGCGCTATCCATGTGCACGAATCCCAAGCTACTCGGCTAGGAGAGGTCGCCATTTCGCAGCCTCTCCAAGTATTCCTCCGACTTCAGGCCACCGGTGAAGTTCTCATCGACGATTTCGTTGGCACGCGGCAATTCGTCTCTTGGCCGTAAGAATTGCACGGCATCTGCTTCAACCTGTATTATTTGGCCGAGCGCTTTGTAGTAGATAGTGCCGAAAACCCTCACTCGCTTGTTTTTCCAAATATCGGCAATCTCGTGATGCTCGACCTCGGTCTGTGCGTCCCCTTTTGCAATGCACTTGACGGGGTCACCGGATAGCCTGGGCTTCACCCAGAGAAGCGGGCGACCATACCCGTCGCGTTCTACTCGTTGTAGGTATCCCTCGAGGGATCCGACCTCCTGGTACGGCTTTTCTTTGGGTTTGCGAACGACCGTTATGTTCTTTGCAGCGAACCTCGCCTCTCGTGGTGTGATCTCGATGGGCGGGAGACCGTCGCCGAATTCGATTCTTGTCAGGCTCAGTCCGTTCGTGACTCGCTCAAAGAGCCTTTCTGCTTTTTCCAAGACTTGTTCTGTGAAATAGCTGGGCCGTTCCGGTCTGGAGCGCAGCACGGATAGACCCCCGGATATCCCCTCCTTCACCTGCTTCGTACGACGTTCGATGTTCATACCGTGCCGGCGGGGAAAGGCTGTCAACTCAAACGATAGCGGGCTGTTCTTGGTCGCGCCGGTCACGCGCCATTCAATCTCGCTGGCGCCGTCTTCGGCGATCGCCTGCTCCACACCACGCAGGATCGAATTCCAATCGCCGATCTGGGCGAGAAGGTCGTCCACCGTGGGCGCGTCGGTCTCCGCGTTCTGCGCCCTTATCGTGAAGCGGATTGGGTCGTTCATTCGTTCACACAACCGGCTGCGGTGATCCCAAGGCAACGTAAAGCTAGCCTATAATACGAGTCGTGTCGCCATCGTCGGCGCCGCCGAAACCACCCGGCTCGGCGTCATCCCCGACATGTCGCAGATCGAATTGCATGCCGACGCGGCGCTCAACGCGATGGCCGATGCCGGCCTCAAACCTGCCGACATCGACGGCATCGCGACCGCCGGCGAGACGCCGGTGACGGTCGCGCATTATCCCGGCATCACCCCGAAATGGGTCGACGGCACCGCGGTCGGCGGCTGCTCGTTCATGATCCATGTCC
>JBARIB010001042.1:0-1657 GCA_049799535.1 Allostellaceae bacterium
CTGCAGAGCTGAACGCCCCAAGAAGACTCCGCGCGAAAGCGTTTGCTGAGGCTGATAGCCATCCGTGCTACAATGCGGTTCCGTCGGGCCGAGACGACGCGACGGGGCCTCATCCGGCTTAGCGGAGAACTCGGGCCGGCCGGCGCCGGTCAGGCAACTCTTGTGTAGCAAAAATGAAGCTCAACATCGAACGGGCGGCCTTCCTCAAAGCCCTGGGCCACATACAAAGCGTCGTTGAACGACGGACGACCATCCCGATTCTGTCGAATCTGATGTTACGCGCCGAACCCGGAAGACTGACGTTGGGCGCGACCGATATGGACGTCGAAATCGTCGAAGGGTTACCAGGCCATATCGCGCGGGAGGGCCGCACGACTGCACCAGCACATACACTCTATGACATCGTTCGCAAATTGCGTGAAGGCTCGCAGATCGAGATCGAAGTGAGCGGCGAGCGCAATGCGATGGTGCTGCGCTCGGGCCGCTCGACCTTTACGCTCGCCTGTTTGCCGGCAGAGGACTACCCGCTTATGGCGAGCGGTGAACTGCCGTACAATTTTTCGTTATCGGCAGCCGAGCTTCGGTCGTTGATCGACCGAACCCGATTCGCGATCTCGACCGAGGAGACCCGATACTACCTGAATGGCATCTATCTCCACACAACCAAGGCCGACGAAGTGCCCGTGATGCGAGCCGTGGCAACCGACGGGCACAGGCTCGCCCGGGTAGAAATGGTCCTGCCGGAGGGGGCTGCCGGTATGCCTGGCGTCATTATTCCGCGTAAGGCAGTTCTGGAGCTGCGGAAGCTTGTTGAAGAAACCGAAAGCGAAGTACAAATCGGACTCAGTGAGACCAAATTGCGCGTCGCGATTGGCGAAGCGGCGTTGACTTCAAAGCTTATCGACGGAACCTTTCCGGATTATGATCGGGTTATTCCCTCAAACAACGATAAGGTCTTAGAAGTCGAGTGCAAGACCTTTGCGGAGGCGGTCGATCGCGTATCGACGATCTCGACGGAGAAGAGCCGGGCAGTCAAATTGACGGTCGAGAGCGGCAGTCTTGTCGTATCGGCGACGAGCCCCGAAAACGGCAGTGCCGTCGAAGAGCTCGAAGTGCGCTATTCCGCAAGCCCGCTCGAGATCGGTTTTAATTCCCGGTACCTGCTGGACATCGCCGAACAGATCGAGGGCGACGGCATGCAATTCGTCATGTCCGATGCCGGCTCGCCGACGGTCGTGCGCGACAGCGCCGACGCAAGCGCCCTCTACGTCCTGATGCCGATGCGGGTGTGAGCTGGGCATCAGAGGGTGACCGGACCGGAGGGTAGCAGCCGCCGGCCGGATGACGCTCGGGCTTGCCCAAACGTCGCCGAATGCTGGTAAAGAGTGAGGTTAAGCCCCATATAGTTGTCATGCTTGCCGAGGCACAGGAAGCTCGGGACCATGCTGGTGCCGCGGTAGGTCGCGTCGGCGTGACGCGCTTGGTGTTGACCGATTTCCGCAATTATCGCGAAGCTCGGCTCACGCTCGGCACCGAGCCCGTGGTTTTGACCGGACCGAACGGTGCCGGCAAGACCAACCTACTCGAGGCTATATCCTTCCTCGCACCCGGGCGAGGGCTGCGCCGAGCCAGACTAGCCGAAGTCGATCGGCGGCCG
>JBARIB010001043.1:0-2236 GCA_049799535.1 Allostellaceae bacterium
TTCGGCATCGAGAACATCGATGGCAGTCTTTTCGTCAGCTACGCCCAGCAAGATGCGGCAAAGCACGATGACGTGTCTGGTCCCGGTCACGGGTTTGTAGACGTATTTGATACCGACGGCCATTTGCTTCGGCGCTTCACCAGCCGCGGGCCGCTCAATTCCCCTTGGGGCATGACGCGGGCGTCGTTCGCATTTGGCCGGTTCAGCGGGGACATCCTGATCGGCAACTTCGGCAATGGCAAGATCAACGTCTTTAACTCGCGTGGACGATTTATCGACGAGCTCGATCGCCCCAGTGGCCAGTCCCTCGTGATCGACGGGTTGTGGAAGTTGACGTTGGGCGGCGGCCGTACATCCAGCTCCGACACGCTCTATTTCTCAGCCGGTCCGAACGGTGAGAAAGACGGTCTCTTCGGGACGATCACGCCAGCGTCCGCGAACACCAATGACAATTAGAGCGGGTTCTTAGTTAACACCGCATTCGTAGAGCCAGCGCTATCTGGCGGTTTTCAGCAGCTGTTGGGGTATCAAAGTTGGATAGTGCGACGCCGAGCAGGCGCACGCCCCGCGGCGGCGGGAAGTGCGGTCGAAGAAGATCGAGGCTCAGCTGCTCTATAGTCGCCCGTGAGGTGATCGGCTCGCTGCACGATCGGCTGCGAGTAATCTGCTTGAAGTTGGCATACTTGATCGTCACAGTCACGGTCCGCGCGGTTAGGCCGTGTCGGCTGTAGGCCTGCCACAGCTTGAGGAACAGCGGTTCGAGAGCGGGGGCTACCGCTTCCCATCTGTGGACGCCCCCCTTCGTGGCAAGAGAAAACTTCGGGATTGTGGTGGTGCGTAGTCGGATGCTGCCATCTGTCCGGCCTCTAATGCGGCGTTGAGCCGCCGGCCTGTATGGGAGTTCGCGGGCCTGGTCCATTTCACCCAAAGCGTGCTCGAAGCACTGTGGAAAGCACTGGTTTTCCCGACCCCGTCTCGCCGACTGTTGCGCCATACTCTCCTTCCGCTCGCCCTACGCCCTCGCGACCGCGGTCAGCTTACGCTGCCGTGGCCGGAGCTCTGTAAACGCCGCCTTTGACCAACAGAGCCCAGACGGCACGAGCCATCTTGTTGGCCAAGGCGACGGTGACCAGCATCTTCGGCTTGCGGGCCAGCAACTGGGCCAGCCACGAGCCTGCTGGCGCCCCGCGCCGGCAGGCCTGCCGGATCACCGCGCTGGCCCCGAGGATCAGCAAGCGGCGAATGGTCCGCTCTCCCCGTTTCGAGATGGCGCCGAGCCTCTGCTTTCCGCCAGTGGATTTCTGGAGTGGCGTCAGCCCCAGCCAGGCGGCGAAATCGCGTCCGGCTCGGAAGCTCCCGGCCGCCGGCACAAGTGCCGTGATTGCGGTGGCAGCAATCGGACCCACGCCTGGGATCGTCATCAGCCGTCGCGCGGCTGGGTCTGCCCTCGAGCGCCGGTTGATCTCACCATCCAGTTCCTTGATCTGCACTTCCAGCCCAGAGAAGGTGTCGATCAGCAGCCTGAGGATCGCCCGAGCACTCTCTGGCAAAGAGGAATTCGGATCCTCGACGTGAGCGATCAGGGTAGCGGCATGCGTAATGCCCTGGCGAAAAACGTAGCCGTATTCGGAGAGGTGCCCGCGCAAAGCATTGATGCACTGCGTGCGCTGGCGCACCAGAAGATCACGCGCCCGGAACACGACGCCGTTCGCCTGCTGCTCCTCGTCCTTGACGCGAACAAAGCGCATGCTCGGCCGCTGCGCCGCCTCGCAGATTGCCTCAGCATCAGCCGCGTCATTCTTCTGCCGCTTCACGAACGGCTTGACGTAGGCCGGCGGGATCAGCCGCACTGCATGGCCCAACTTGCCGATCTCCCGCCCCCAATAGTGTGACCCCGCGCAAGCCTCCATCGCCACAATGCAGGGCGCTTGCGCTGCCAAGAACCCAAGCAGCTTTGCTCGCGTGAGGCGCTTGCGGAAGAGCACATGGCCGGCAACATCCGCCCCGTGCGCGTGGAAAACGTGCTTCGCGATGTCGAGCCCAATCGTGATAGCTTGCTCCATGGACGCCTCCTTCAGGTGACCGTTTGACACCGTCACTTTGGCACGTAGATGCCGTCGGGGGGCGTCCACCCCATCACCCATCTCGGCCGTTCGCCGCAGTCGTAGCGAATGGCAGCTTCGGGTGGAGATGGGCTGAAGGCTTTCCGCCGAGGCTTCCAGTCAACCTCTACAAC
>JBARIB010001044.1:0-2171 GCA_049799535.1 Allostellaceae bacterium
GGCCAGCGCCGCGTTTCGGCGCGAGCTGGCCGCGGTGCTAACCGAGGCGGCTCTGGGCGATGCGCTGGCGCGAAGCGGGGGATGCGGATGAGCAAGACGGCGATGCACCTTTCTGTCAACGGCGAGAGCCATGACGTGCTGGTGCAGCCGCGCAAGCTGTTGTGCGATGTACTGCGCGAGGATCTGCAACTGACCGGAACGCATGTCGGCTGCGAGCAAGGCGTGTGCGGCGCCTGCACTGTGCTGGTCGACGGTCGGCCGATGCGCTCGTGCCTCTTGTTCGCGGTGCAGATGCAACGGCATGAGATCACCACGATCGAGGCGGTCGCCAAGGAGGGTCGGCTGAGCCCGCTGCAGCAGGCCTTGCACGAGGAGCACGGGCTGCAATGCGGCTTCTGCACGCCGGGCATCGTGATGACCTTCGAGGCTTGGCTGCGCGACAACCCGGCACCAAGCGAGGCGGCGGCGCGACAGGCCTTGTCCGGCAATCTGTGCCGCTGCACCGGCTACCACAACATCGTGCGCGCGATCATGAAGGCCGCGGCGGCGATGTCCGCGACGGGACAGCCGGCATGAGCTCGCCGTTGGGGGCGCCGCTGCCGCGCAAGGAGGATTTCCGGTTCCTGACCGGCGCCGGCCGCTATCTCGACGACATCGACATCCCGCGCGTCCTGCACGCCTGCTTCGTGCGCTCGCCGCACGCCCATGCCCAGATCCGTGCCATCGATGTCACCGCGGCACGCGCCGTGCCGGGGGTCGTCGCCGTGGTGACCGCGGCCGAGGTCAACCAGTGGACCGCGCCGTTGCGCATGGCGCCGCCGATCGAGGGCCTTCAACCGGTAGAGTTTACGACCCTGCCGGCCGACAAGGTGCGGTTCCACAGCGACCCGGTGGCCTGTGTCGTCGCGGCCGACCGCTATGTCGCCGAAGACGCCGCGGAGCTGGTCGCAGTCGATTACGAGCCGCTGCCCGCGGTGACCGGGATCGACGCCGCGCTTGCGCCCGACGCGCCGCTGGTCGACGAGGCGCTGCCCTCTAATCTCGTCTCGCACCAAACCTTCCGCGCCGGCGACCCGGCGCGCCGCTTCCGGCAGGCGCACCGGGTTGTCGAGGCGCGGTTCGCGCAGCAGCGCCAGACGCATCTGCCGATCGAGACCCGTGGTAGTGCCGCAATCTGGGACGAGGGACGGCGGCACCTGACCTATTACGCCCCGAACCAGGTGGTCCACCCGCTCCGCTCGACCTTGGCGGCGCGCCTGCGACTCGACGAGTCGCAGGTGACGGTGATATCGCCCGATGTCGGCGGCGGGTTCGGGCAGAAGATCGCGCTGTACCGCGAGGAGCTGACCGTGGCAGCGCTCGCCCGCGCCTTGAAGCGGCCGGTGCGCTGGCGCGAGGATCGGTTGGAGAACCTGTCCGCTGCCTCGCACGCGCGCGAGGACCTCGTCACGACGCGCGCCGCGGTCACCGCCGAGGGAACCCTGCTCGCGCTTGAAATGGAGCTGGTCGAGGATTTCGGCGCCTACTGCTTCTACCCGGCGAACTACTTGGCGCGGGTTGTCGCGATGATCCTGACCGGACCGTACAAGGTTCAGGATTACGCATTCGACGTGAAGGTCGTGCTGTCGAACAAATGCGGCAACGGCCCAATGCGCGCGCCAATGGCGATTACCAGCTGGGTTATCGAAGGCACGATGGACGCTATTGCACGCGAACTCGGCCTCGACCCGGTCGAGGTACGCCGCCGCAACATGCTGCGGCCTAGCGAATTGCCGTATGAGACCCCGACCGGCCAGGAGCTCGAAGACATCACCCCATGGGAATGCTTTGAGCGCGGCCTGGCCGCGCTCGACTATGCCGTCTTCCGCAAGCGCCAGGCCGAGGTCCGTGGCCAGGGCCGCCACCTCGGCCTCGGCATCTGCAATGTCGTCGAGTCGACGACTTACGGCTCGGCCTTTTACAAGGCGGCCGGCATCCCTGGCTCCGGGCACGAAGCCGCCTGGGTCAAGATCGAGCCGTCCGGCACGGTCAACGCCTCTGTCGGCCTGATGGCGTCGGGCCAGGGCTACGAAACGGCGTTTGCCCAGCTCGTCGCGGCGACGCTCGGCGTAGACCCGGCCCAGGTCGCGATCCATCTCGGCAACACCGACGTGGCGCCCTACGGCATGGGC
>JBARIB010001045.1:0-1571 GCA_049799535.1 Allostellaceae bacterium
CTTGATCGACTCTTCTTCGTCGGTCCCGCCCCACATCCAGCCGCCGATCGCCCAGGTACCGAGGCCAATGCGTGAGATGGTTAGCGGGGTCCCGGCAACTTTCGCAAACTTGGTGTCGGCTTCTCGAGTCATCGCTTCACCCACTCACTGGTAATAGCTGCCTGCCACACTGGCGCCACAGGCGTACAGGCGCGTTATTCTTCATACTGCTGCGCATGTGCTAAAAGCCCTCGGTCACAACTATCGCCGCAGCTCGACAAATAGTATGTATTTCCGTTGGTGGTTCAGTCGAGTAAAGCTGGGTAAAAAACTGTAAATTCACTTATGCAAATTTGATTGGCTCCGTCCGCCTTATAAGAGCTCTCTCGACACCGTGGGAATAAGCCTGGGAAAGTCTTCTGGCCCTGCAGGCAGTACCGGCCCGAGATCCGAACCCGGAAAGCTTGTGCAAAATAGGCGATCCAGCGCTCCTACGAGGTCGCCAGCTCTCGATGAACGAAGCGCAGCGCCGGATCCTCACGAGGAGGCGGCCACGGCCCCGGTCGCGGATTTCACTGAGCAGAGGCGACGGGATCTTTCTCCTCGACCGGCTGATTGTCGACAACATCGAGCTGCACCAGCGGACCCTCTAGGGGCGGCTCACTCCCGAATAGGCGGGAGCTTCGACAAATCGCGGAGATGCTGTGCGATACAAGTGTCGCGCGGCGCGGCGTCAGCGCGGCATGTCCATCATGTTCCAGTTGAGGTTGGCGATGATCCAGATCGAGCCGGTAATGACAAGAAAGACGATCAGCACGCCAAAGGCGAGGGCCAGAATGTTGTTCGTGTTGTCGGCCCCGCTGCCCAAATGCAGAAAGAAAACCAGGTGCACGCCGATCTGCGCAAAGGCGAGCACGACCAGCCCGACCGGTACCCCCGGCGGCCACACCAAATGGGTCTGCGACACAACGAACGAAGCGATCGTCAGCAGGATCGCAAGCCCGAGCCCGGCCGTGTAGGACAGGTAGTTGGCGGTCGGCTCATACTCTTCGACACCTGGCGTCCGGTCGTGGAATACGTGCTCGCGACTGTCCGTCAATGGAAGTCTCCCATCAGATAGACCAACGTGAATACCCCGACCCAGACAATGTCCAGCGCGTGCCAGAACAGGCTCCAACACAGCAGCCGCCGCAGCACGGCCGGTCGCAAGCCCTTGATGACGACCTGCGCCACCAGATAGATGAGCCAGATCAGCCCGCCGGTGACGTGTACGCCGTGCGTGCCCACAAGCGTGAAGAAGCCGGATAGGAAGCCGCTGCGCGAGGGCCCGGCCCCTTTCGCCACCATGCCGGCAAACTCCGAGGACTCGATGAAAAGAAACGCTGCACCGAGCACGAAGGTAAAGGCAGCGAAGACCAGGAAGCGCGCCGGCTGGCGGCGCTCGGCCGATAACGCCCCGAGCCCGCATGTATAGCTCGAGGACAGCAGACACATCGTCTCGATGAAGACATTGCGGAGATTGAACAGCTCGGCCCCGGTCGGTCCGCCGGCGGTGTTGCCCGACAACACCGCATAGGCCGCGAACAGCCCCG
>JBARIB010001046.1:0-3468 GCA_049799535.1 Allostellaceae bacterium
CAATCTGGCTGCGCGTTGCGGCCGTTAGGTTGCTGACGATGATCGCTACGGTCAGAAAGAAGAAAAGCGCGACGACGTTAGCGGGATCCGCGACCGTAAAAGTATAGCGCGGCTCCAGGAAGAAAAAGTTGAAAGCGAGAACGCTGAGGACGCTGGCGAAAAGCGACGGCAATAGGCCCCAGGCAACGGCCGAGGTAAGGACAGCAGTGAGAAATGCGAGCGATACGTTGTGGACGTCGATGACCCGGCTGAGCAATTCGCCGACACCGAGGGCGACGGCGACCGCGCAGGCGGTGCCGAGATAGGGCTCAATTCGGATCGGCTCGAGCTTGGGACGGGTCTGGACGGATTTGGGCGGCACAGGTTCGCTGTCATCGGCCGAGATTACGTGAACGCTGATCTGCCCCGTCTTGCGCACGAGCTCGTGCACGACGGAGCCGTGTATCATCTCGAACCATCGCGAGCGATCGAACTTTCCAATGGCGATTTGGGTGATGTTGTTCGCCGTCGCGTAGGCAAGGACCTCCTCGGCAATGTTGCGGCCCGGGATCGTAATCGTCGAAGCGCCGAGCCGCTCGGCGAGGCGCAGAAAGTCGGCGATGCGGTCGCGCTCAGTGTCATTGAGACGCTGCGTCCGCGCGGTCTCGACATAGATCGCGGTCCACGGCGCTCGCAGGTGATCCGCCACCCGCCGCGCATAGCGGATCAATCCGGCAGTGCTCGGAGCTTCGCTGACGCAGACGAGGACCCGCTCGCCCGCCGCCCAGGGGCCGGAAATCGCATGCGCCCTCATATGCGACAGCAGTTGCTCGTCGACCCGCTGGGCGGTGCGGCGCAGCGCCAGCTCGCGCAGTGCGGTAAGATTGCCGGCCGAAAAGTAGTGACGTATCGCCCGTTCTGCCTGTTGCGGCACATAGACCTTACCCTCGCGCAGGCGCTTGATCAGGTCCTCGGGGGAGAGATCGACGACTTCGATGTCGTCCGCTTGGTCGAGGATGCTGTCGGGCACCGTCTCGCGCACGCGGATCCTGGTGATCTTGGCGACAACGTCGTTCAGGCTCTCGACATGCTGGATATTCAGCGTCGCGAAGACATCGATCCCCGCGGCAATTATCTCCTCGACATCGAGATAGCGCTTGGGATGCCGGCTGCCGGGGGCGTTGGTATGGGCGAGTTCGTCGACGAGAACCAGTTGCGGGCGCCGCTTCAAGATCGCGTCGAGATCCATCTCGGCCAGGAGGTGGCCCTTATACTCGACCTGCCGCCGCGGGATCACCTCGAGGCCTTCGAGCAACGCCTCAGTCTCGCGCCGGCCATGGGTTTCGACGACACCGACAACGACATCGACCTCGTCGCGTCGCCGCGCCTGGGCCGATAACAGCATCTCGTAAGTCTTGCCGACTCCCGGGGCGGCGCCGAGAAAAATCTTCAGCCGGCCGCGACCTTCCTGGTTCGCGGTGGCGAGCAACGCCTCCGGTGACGGTCTGCTCTCGCGCTCCGACATGCTCCCAGTCTAGCGCAGCCGCTTGCTCTAGTGCAGTTGATCGAGCGCGAGATTGAGCCTGAGGACATTGACCCGCTTCTCGCCGAGGATGCCAAGAAGGCGGTCTTGGGTCATATCGGCGACGAGAGCGCGTACCTTATCCTGGGGCAGGTTGCGTGCCTTTGCCACGCGCGGCACCTGGAATTGGGCGGCGGCCGGCGTGATGTCCGGGTCCAGGCCGCTCGCAGAGGTGGTCACGAGATCGACCGGGATTGGCGCCGACGGATTTTCCGCCTTCAGCTTTTCGGCATCGTCCTTGACGCGGTCGATCAGCGGCTGGCTGGTCGGCCCTAGGTTGGACCCGCCGGAATTAGTGGCATTATAGGGTGCCGGCACAGTCTTCGTTGGATCGTTCGGGTCGTTGTCGGTGGTCGCCGACGGACGGGGATGGAAATATTTGTCATCAGCGAAGTTCTGGCCGATCAGTTGGGAGCCGATCACTTTGCCATCTTTCTCGATCAGGCTGCCATTGGCCTGAGACGGAAAGATGAGCTGCGCGATGCCGGTCATGCCGAGCGGATAAACGAGGCCGGTGATGACGGTCATAGCGATAATCATCACGATCGCGGGACGGATTTGTCGCAACATGTGGGTGGTCCTCAGGCAAGCCCGATGGCGGTCACAGCAAGATCGATTAGCTTAATGCCAATAAACGGCACGATGATCCCGCCGATGCCATAGATCAGCAAGTTGCGGCGCAGCAAGGCCGCCGCGCCCGCCGGGCGATAAGTGACGCCGCGCAGGCTCAACGGGATTAGCGCAATGATGATCAGCGCATTGAAGATGATCGCCGAAAGAATCGCGCTCTCCGGCGTTTGCAGGTGCATGACATTGAGGACGCCGAGTTCGGGGTAGAACGCGGCAAACATCGCCGGGATGATCGCGAAATATTTCGCGACGTCATTGGCGATCGAGAAGGTGGTCAGCGCGCCGCGGGTCATCAGCAATTGCTTGCCGATCGCAACGATCTCGATAAGCTTGGTCGGGTCGCTGTCGAGATCGACCATATTACCGGCTTCGCGCGCTGCCATTGTGCCGGTGTTCATTGCGACACCGACATCGGCCTGAGCGAGTGCCGGCGCGTCATTGGTGCCGTCGCCGCACATTGCGACGAGCTTACCTTTCGCCTGCTCCTCCCGGATCAGTGCGAGCTTGTTCTCGGGTGTCGCCTGGGCGAGGAAGTCGTCGACCCCGGATTCAGCAGCGATTGCCGCTGCCGTCAGCGGGTTGTCGCCGGTGATCATGACGGTCCGGATGCCCATTCGCCGCAATTCGGCGAAGCGGTCGCGGATACCGCCCTTGACGATGTCCTTCAGATGGACGACGCCCAGCAGCCGATTATCCTTGGCGACGGCGAGCGGGGTGCCGCCCTCCTTTGAGATGCGCTCTCCAATTGCGATTGTCTGGCGCACAGGATCGGAGATCGGCGCGGCCCGCAATGCCGCTTGCGCACCGCCGGCAGCGCTGCGCCACAACGGGCCGGTGCTGCCGCCTTCGGCAAATTCGATGATCGCGTCGACCGCGCCCTTGCGGATCGAAACCCCCTCATAATCGACCCCGCTCATCCGGCTCTGCGCCGAGAACGGCACGAATTTGGCATTGAGTGCCGCCATCTCGCGGGCCCGCAGCTGGTATTTCTCCTTGGCCAGAACCACGATCGAGCGGCCCTCGGGGGTCTCGTCGGAGAGCGAGGCGAGTTGCGCCGCGTCGGCGAGTTCCGCCTCGTCAATACCGGGGAGCGGGATGAATTCGGTTGCCTGGCGATTGCCGAGCGTGATTGTGCCGGTCTTGTCGAGCAGCAATGTGTCGACATCGCCCGCGGCCTCGACGGCGCGGCCGGACATCGCCAGCACATTGAAGCGGACGAGCCGGTCCATCCCCGCGATGCCGATTGCCGACAACAATGCGCCAATCGTCGTCGGGAT
>JBARIB010001047.1:0-5841 GCA_049799535.1 Allostellaceae bacterium
CCAAACTCGATCGCGACCCTGCGACGCCGCCTCATCGTCGCTCTCGCCAGGACCCTCCCGAGATGCCCTTGTTGCAATGCGCCGATCCGCAAGACAGTAAGAATTCCCGATTACTGACGCAGTAAGATTAACGAACTGCATTTTGGGGGAGATGCTCTGCAGCTGCTGGCGTCCGTGCTGCTTCGCGTCGTTTCGTCTCATATTCTTTAGGATAACGCATCCACCGGATTAGGTTATGGTCAGCTACGCAAATATGATCAGATTGCGAGCAACTCGCAGTTAACAACGTGTTGGTAAACTCTCAAACGATTTATTCGCGCTGGAGCGGTCAGAAGCTTCGCGAAGCAGTGGGCGCCCGCCCGGGGGTATTGACGACGGTACTGTGCACCTCGGGCCTTGCGGTCGAGGCCAAAATTGCACGCGCAGCAGGATTTTCGGTTGTTGTCGGTGCAGGTGATCGAGATCGCACGAAGGCGCTGATCGAGACGGCAGCGGCCGAGACCGACTGCCTTGTCAGCTTCGGGATTGCTGGCGGGCTGGCTGCCGAACTCGGCGCTGGCACGGTGATCGTATCGGGCGAAGTTGTGTCGGAACGACAAAGCTGGAGTGTTGAAGGGCGATACCGAGACCGACTCAGGGAGTTCGCGCAGACGATCGGCGCTATTGAAGGGCCTGTTTACGGTGCCACTTCGGTGCTGGCGACCCGATTGGAAAAGCAGCGGGCCCGCGCCGCCACGGGCGCCCTCGCCGTTGATCTCGAGAGCGAAATTGTTGCGCGGACCGCCGCGGCGCTCGGCATCCCATTCCTGGTATTGCGTACGATCGCGGATACGGCGCGTCGGGACCTCCCGCCAGCTTCGTTGATTCCGCTCGCTTGCGACGGTACGCCCAACCATTCTCGCGTTTTTGCCGCCGTGTTGCGCCGACCTCTTCAGCTGACCGGAATGATCGGCTTGGCATACGAGGCCAGCCTGGCCTTGTCCGCGCTAATCGGCCCCGCTCGCGCTCTGCGTACTTTCTTCGGCGCCGCTTAAGCGGGCCACTGCCTCTTCGACATGGCGGGAGAAGACGTATCGAGCCGGCCGTTGCCGGTCGAGTGCGATCTCCGGAGCCATTGACCCGTCGGTGCGGATACCGCGAAGGGCCACGGCCGCAGCTTTCAACGGGTGCTTGACCGAATCGATTACAGCGGTCGCCTCGTAACCGCTGTGCACCATGCAGTCCGCGCACTTTTCGTAATTGCCTGTTCCGTAGGCGTCCCAGTCGGTCTCTTCGATCAGCTCCCTAAAGGATTTCGCGTAGCCTTCCCCTAAGAGATAGCAAGGGCGCTGCCATCCGAAATAGTTTCGCGTCGGATTGCCCCATGGCGTGCAGCGATATGACTGGTTGCCGGCGAGAAAATCGAGAAACAGGCTTGATTGGTTGAAGGCCCATCGGCGGCTCGGGTCGCGCTTGAAGATGTTGCGGAACAGCTCCTTTGTGCGCCGGCGGTTGAGAAAATGTTCTTGGTCTGGCGCGCGCTCATAGGCGTAACCCGGCGACACGGTGATGCCGTCGATGCCGATCTCGGTGACTTCGTCGAAGAAGCGTGCGACCCGCTCCGGCTGCGCCGTATCGAACAAAGTGGCGTTAATATTGACGCGGAAGCCGCGCGACTTTGCCATTTTGATCGCGGCGACGGCGCGGTCGTAAACGCCGCTTTGGCAAACTGAACTATCGTGGTCCTCGCGGTCGCCGTCGAGGTGGATCGTCCACGCAAAATAGGGGCTGGGCTCGAACAGATCGATCTTTTTCTCGAGCAGCAGTGCATTCGTGCAGAGATAGACGAACTTTTTCTTCGCGATCATGCGCCTGACGATATCGTCGATCTCCCGGTGCAGCAGGGGCTCGCCACCCGCGATGACCACCATCGGCGCGCCGCATTCTTCGGCTGCCTCGACACATTCATCGACGCTCAGACGCTGATTGAGGATCGGGTCCGGATAGTCGATTTTGCCGCAGCCGGCGCAGGCCAGGTTGCACCGGAACAGCGGCTCTAGCATCAGAACGAGCGGATAGCGGCGCACGCCCTTCAGGTGCTGAGCAACGACATAGGCGCCGACCCGGATGGTTTGGCGCAGCGGAATTGGCACGGCAAGCCTCGTCAGTGATGTTGAGGGCAGACCGGGATCAGCCGGCGGTATCGGCGAGTTGTGAGGGCATGCGAAAGCGAACGTTCTCGGTCACTCCCGGGAGAACCGAAAGCTCCACCTGCGTCAACTGGCGCAAACGGTCAACGACCTCCTCGACCAACTCAGCCGGCGCCGAAGCCCCGGCGGTGATACCCACCGCAGTAGCGCCCGCTATCCAGCCTGGGTCAAGTGCGCGGGCATCCTCGATCAAATAGCTCGGGACTCCGCTCTCAGCGGCAATCTCGCGCAGCCGACTCGAGTTGGAGCTGTTCGGCGCGCCGACAACGAGCACAACGTCGACAATCTTCGCGAGTTCCCGTGCGGCCCTCTGGCGATTTTGCGTTGCATAGCAGATGTCTTTCGTGTCAGGGCCGACAATCGCAGGAAACTTGGCTTTTAGCGCTTCGATTACGGCCCGCGTATCGTCGACGCTAAGGGTAGTCTGGGTTATGAAGGCGAGCTTCTCCGGATTGCTGACCTTGAGCCGCGCAACCTCTTCGGGGGTTGAGATCAGATGCACGCGGCCATTGATACGACCCATCGTGCCAACGATTTCAGGATGCCCGGCGTGCCCGATTAAGATGATTTCACGCCCCTGATTCGCATAGCGTTGTCCCTCGATATGCACCTTCGAGACTAGCGGGCAGGTGGCGTCAATAACTGGCAGCCCGCGATTGCCCGCTCGTTCCTCGATCGAACTGGCGACGCCGTGCGCGCTGAAGATCGTAACGCTACCCTCGGGAATCTCGTCGATTTCGTCTACGAAATGTGCGCCCTTGGCGCGCAGGCGCTCGACAACGTGACGATTATGGACGATTTCATGCCGGACGTAGATCGGCGGGCCAAATTTCTCGAGCGCACGCTCGACAATCTCTATCGCGCGTTCGACTCCCGCGCAGAAGCCTCTGGGCTGAGCTAGCACCACCCGCATGAAACCGCCTCGTTGCCTCGCCAGATATCGAGCGGAGTGGTATCACCGCCCCCATCTGCATCGTTATATGAACGCGCAGCATGCCTGACGCAATCCGCTACGCAATGCTTGAGCAATTGTGAGCAGGGCGCGCACGCGCAAGACGCGATCGGATACCCGGTCGGACGAGCCCGCAAAATTGCCAAACTCGCATCGTATTCTGTCGCTGCGCTATCTGAGGGAGCTGCTCCTGATTGTAGATGAATTGCAAAAACAGGTGGACTGGAGGCGGCCACGGCGGCACGACAGCACGCAGGCGGGCTATGCTTCAGCTTCGGTGATCCGTGAGTCGTCCGCTGCCCGCCCATGGCCCTAAACCTCGCCATTGCCCTCCTGCTGATCCCGGCTTGGGTTTACCTCGTGGGGGCCGCGGTGGCCGTCTGCCGATTTACCCGGCGGCCTTCCTTCGCAACGCCGCCGGCTGCCAGAAGACAAGCCTACGCACTTGGCGGGCAGAGTGCGGAAGGGCAACTACCGAATCCGCCTGCGGCTTCGATGTTGAAACCGCTGCATGGCGACGAGCCGGGCCTCTATGAAAACTTGCGCTCTTTTGCCGAGCAGGACTATCCGACAATGCAGATCGTGCTCGGTGTCAATGACCCGCAGGATAGTGCGCTGCCGGCCGCCCGCGCGGTGATGCGCGACCTGCCCTCCTGCGATATAGCGCTTGTTGTAGATCGGCGGGCCAGAGGCTCCAACGCAAAGGTCGCGAATCTTGAGAATATGCTCGAGGTGGCGCGCCACGATCTCGTAGTGCTCGCCGATAGCGACATGCGCGTGGATCAAAACTACCTTGCGACAGTCACGGCGCCTTTGCTCGATCCGCAGATCGGCCTGGTCACCTGCCTCTACAAGGGCGCATCGACCGGCGGGATATGGTCCGAGCTTGGGGCGCAGCACATAAATTTCGCCTTTCTGCCGGGCGCCCTCATCGCCGAGGCCTTAGGACTGGGAGGCGGTTGTTTCGGCGCGACTATTGCTCTGCGTCGCGATACCCTGGAGCGCATCGACTGGCTGACGCGATTGCGGGACGAGCTCGCCGACGACCACCGAATCGGTGACGAAGTTCGTGCCCTTGGGCTCGCCGTGGTGCTGTCGCACTACGTCGTCGAGGCGCGCGTCACCGAGCCAACTCTCGCGGCTCTCTGGCGCCACGAGCTGCGGTGGGCACGAACGGTGCGCGCGGTCGCACCCTCCGGTTTTGCCGGGTCGGTCCTGGCACACCCCGTCGTAGTCGCCGCGCTCGGCGCCGTGGCAACCGGATTTGGCTTGACCTCCTGCCTGTTTCTGGTGATTTCGCTCGTTCTCAGGTGGGCTTCGACCCGTGTCATTGCGCATGCGCTGGGTGTTTCCCCAGCCACGCCGTGGTTGCTCCCGATGCGCGATGCCTTATCTTTCGCTGTGTTCGTTGCCAGCTTCTTCGGACGTACGGTCGTCTGGCGAGATCGGGTTTTTTGTGTCGAGGCGAGCGGCCGCATGACCGTCGACGGAGACTAGGCCCTATGATGAAGACCCTGTTCCTGCACCCGCCTTCCTTCGACGGCTTCGACGGGGGCGCCGGCTCGCGCTATAAGGCAAAGAGGGAGATCCGCTCCTTCTGGTACCCGACCTGGCTTGCCCAGCCAGCTGCGCTCGTTGCGGATAGCAAGCTTATCGACGCTCCTCCAGCGCGACTCAAGCTCGACCATGTCCTGGCGCTCGCCGGCGATTACGAACTTGCGGTATTGCATACCTCGACCCCTTCTTTTGCCTCCGATATCAGGGTTGCCGAGGCGCTGAAGGATGCGAACCCCAAGCTCCAAATCGGGATGGTCGGGGCCAAGGTGGCAGTTGAGCCGGATGACAGCCTAAAGGCCTCCGCTGCTCTCGATTTTGTCGCCCGCGAGGAGTTCGACTTTACGATCAAGGAGCTGGCGGAGGGGCGGCCCGTCGAGGAGATCGATGGTCTCAGCTTTCGCAACGCGGGCGGTGTCATCAGCCACAACCGCAGCCGGGCGGTTCTCGAAGATATGGACCGGCTGCCCTTTGTTACCGAAGTCTACAAGCGCGATTTGCGGGTCGAAGATTATTTTATCGGCTACCTTAAGCACCCTTATATATCGCTCTACACTGGGCGCGGCTGCCGGTCGAAATGCACGTTCTGCCTGTGGCCGCAGACGGTCGGCGGGCATCGCTACCGCGTGCGCAGCGTCGGTCACGTCATCGACGAGATCCGGCTCGCGAAAGGTTCCTTTCCACAGGTCAAGGAGTTCTTTTTCGACGACGACACCTTCACCGACGACCGGCCGCGCGCCGAGGCGATCGCGCGCGAACTCGGCAAGCTGGGCGTGACCTGGTCCTGTAACGCCAAAGCTAATGTGCCGCGCTCGACATTGGAGGTTCTGCGGGACAATGGCTTGCGATTGCTGCTGGTCGGATATGAAACCGGTAACCAACAGATTCTTAACAACATCAAGAAAGGAATGCGGATCGACATCGCCCGTCGTTTTACGAAGGACTGCCACGACCTCGGCATTACGATCCACGGCACCTTCATTCTTGGGCTTCCGGGCGAAACCAAAGAGACGATCGAGGAGACGATCCGATTTGCGGCGGAAGTCAATCCGCACACCATACAGGTGTCGCTCGCCGCGCCCTATCCGGGCACCTTTCTGCACCGGCAAGCCTTGGAGAATGGCTGGCTAGACATCGACCATGCGG
>JBARIB010001048.1:0-3166 GCA_049799535.1 Allostellaceae bacterium
CCAAACTCGATCGCGACCCTGCGACGCCGCCTCATCGTCGCTCTCGCCAGGACCCTCCCGAGATGCCCTTGTTGCAATGCGCCGATCCGCAAGACAGTAAGAATTCCCGATTACTGACGCAGTAAGACTAAGACCGCTTCGGGTCGACCGCCGGAAGGCAACGGCTGGCTTCACGAGGTCAAGCACGATGGGCACCGGCTCGTCGCGAGTCTCGACAGTCGTGGCGAACTAAGGTTGATCAGCCGGAACAGGTACGATCGCGCGCCTTTTGTTTCGGGCGCCCTTCGGCGAACTGCTCTCGTTTGGCCGCGAGATAGCTCTCGGCGGGCCGACCACTGGCCGGAGCGACTTGCCTATTTCGCCTTCGACCTCTTGCACTTGGACGGCTACGACTTGCGCGGTTGCCCGATCGAGGCTCGCAAGGAGCTGCTCCGGTGCGTTCTCGAGGATGCGCCCGGCTTCGGCCAGCTCCACCAAATTCCCGAGGTATCTTGTCATTTATATCAAAGCATCGGCTCGCTCTTACCGACTTATATACCATAGTGTCGTCGAATAGGGCGGGCCGGCCGGCCGGCCCGGGTTTGGAGCATGTTTTTCGATGACCGCACCCATCTTTGTCAGCTACGCATCGAAAGATAGGGAAGCTGCGCTCTCGTTGTGCCACGCGCTGGAGAACCGCGGCTCCCGTTGCTGGATCTCGATCCGCGACATCGGCCCGGGGGAGAACTTCCAGGTAGCGATTCCGCGGGCGATCCATGATGCCAAGGTCATGGTCCTGGTGTTCTCCGCGGAAAGCAACAATTCGAACGAGGTCAAGAAGGAGCTGGCGCTGGCCAGCCAGAACCGGCTGATCGTGATCCCGGTGCGGGTCGAGGACGTGACGCCGGGCGACGCGTTTGCCTACGAGCTGGCGACCCACCAGTGGATCGACCTGTTCGAGGATTGGGAAAATTCGATCCAGCGGCTGTCAGAGCAGCTGCTGCGGGTCGCCGAGGTCATGCCGCAACCTGCGGCCGCGAGCACGACCCTCGGGACGGAGCCGGCGCAAATGCACCCCGCAGCGCCAGAAACGGCGCGCCCGCCCCGCCGCATCGGAGGCGTCTCCGGCGCGCCCACAGCCCCCAAGCCGACGGCCTCAAAGCCCCTTACGCGCTTCGGCTTCAACCTGCTCGCCGCGGTCTATCTCGCGCCGCTGATAGTGCTGCAGATCCTCGCCAACAGTGAGGCGACCGGCGGCGAATCCGACATGCACTACTACGCGGCACTGGCAACAGCCCTTTTGCTCGGCTACGCTGTCTGGGGCCTCTTGACCGACAAGGGCACGATGTCGCATCGGCAAGTCGACCAGATCGACGGCGAGGCGAGCGCCGCCAATCTCGGCTCCGCTGATCACGTCTACTGCGTGATCCTGGCCTTGTTCGCCGTGGTCAACTGGTACGTCATGTACCAGGCCAACCGGAACATGACCGGATTGTCATCGATCGCGACCCTCGTGTGGTCGTTCATGTCGCTGATCGTGCTGATCCTCGCGCTCGTGCAATTCTGGAACATGAAATCCGGCCGCCTGGTCAAGCTCACCCGGAAAACGGCGCCGAGCTGATCCGCCGTCCGGCCGATCTCCTCGGAGTTCGTAAAAAAAATGATGGCGGAGGAACGCCGCGGGCTTGCCACTTACCGACGACTCGGCCCGGATGCTGAACTTGTCACGCTCGACGCCGATCCGACCGGCGTCGGAACTGGAGCCGCCCTTATCGAAGCACTTGCAGCGCAGCTTCGAGCCGACGGGTGCGAGCGCCTTTGGCTGACAACAACGAGCGACAAGCTGTCGGCGCTGCGCTTCTATTTACGAGGTGGCTTTCGCCTCATTCAAGTACGGCTTGCGGCCGTTGACGACGCGCGCCGGCTCAAGCCATCCATTCCAATCGTGGGAGAGTACGGAATTCCGATGGACGACGAACTCGATCTATGCCGGTTCTCGGCACTCCAGTAGCCGGTGACCAGAATTTCGCGTCGCCCTGGCGGCACTCACCTTGAAGCTGGGCTACGTTTGAGTTTCAGCGGTTGAGTCTCACGTCGTTATTGGAATGTGAGTTACCGATCAAGCTGACCTGTGTGATTGTGGCTCATTAATGACTGCTTTCGGCGCTAAGGCGTGGCGGGCGATCTTGGGTGGATTATGCGTCAACGATACAACCTGCCAGCAGCGCTGACGCGCCGCCGGACGGGCCGCTCGGCGGCTAACCCTCGGGTCTACTGCGCCGCGGCGGCGAGCCTGGTGTCGCGGAAGGCGGGGATCACCTCCTTCGCGAAGCGGTCGAGGTCTGCGAGTTGCACGCCGAGCGGGGTGCCGAGCGGTGTCGCGCAGATGACGCGGTCGAGGCCGGGATAGCGCTTCTCGACCGCCTTGAGGGCCTCGATGATGTCCTCCGGCCGGCCGGCCAGGAAGCCGCCCGCTTTCACGGCATCCTCGATCTTCGGCAATTTCACGGTGCCGGCGAGCCGGGGGTCGCGCATCGCCGCGATCTGCTCGTCGGAGAGCGCCCGCACCAGGCGCAATTCGCCGAACATCTTCATATTCTCTTCGTAATGCGGCGCCGCCTCGCGCATCGCCTGCTCGCGGGAGGGCGCGATGTGGAACTGGTAGCCGAGCGCGAGGCGCTCGCCCAATTCGAGCTTGACGCCGCGGCGGGCATAGGCGGCCTGGAAGCCGAGCATATGCCGCTCGACCGCGCCGCCTTCGGCCGAGCCGCCGCCGATCACGCCGCTGATGCCGTATTTCGCCATGAAGTCGAAGGCCCGCTCGGAGCCGCTCTGGATCGGCTGCCAGCATTCGACCGGCAATCGCTCCGGCGCCGGCACCAGGGTGATCTCCTTTAGCGTATAGCCGCGGTACGGCACCTCCGGCGGGATCGTGTAATACTTGCCCCGGTGCGAGAAGGGCTTCCCCTCGAAGGCCTTGAACAGGACCTCGACCCCCTCCTCGAACATCTCGCGGTTGGCGTTCTGGTCGATGAGCGGATTGCCGAAGGACTCGACCTCGCGGGTATGGTAGCCGCGCCCGACGCCGAAGATGACCCGGCCGCCGGTCAGGATGTCGGCCATCGCGTAATCCTCGGCGAGGCGCAGCGGATGCCACATCGGCACGATGTTGAAGCCGCAGCCGATC
>JBARIB010001049.1:0-2421 GCA_049799535.1 Allostellaceae bacterium
CCCAATCCTGGTGATGCTGATCGCGCTCGTCTTCCGCGGCGTCGCCTTCGAGTTTCGCTTTGAGGATCGCGTCCGCCGTGCGTTCTGGGACCGCGCCTTCCAAGTTGGTTCTTTCGTCGCAGTTTTCACGCAAGGAGTCGTGCTCGGTGCTTTCATTCAGGGCTTCCGAGTCGAAGGGCGAGTGTTCTGCGGGACCTCCGTCGACTTTCTGACGCCCTTTTCCATATTGACGGGGCTGGCCCTTCTCTTCGGCTACGGGTTGCTCGGCGCCGGGTGGCTCATCATCAAGACGGAAGGTGCCCTGCAGGATTGGGCGAGACGCCGGGGCCGGTTATGCCTTATCGGGGTCGTCATCGGCATCGTCATCGTCAGCCTGTGGACGCCGCTGATGGAGCACCGGATCGCTGAGCGCTGGTTCTCCTGGCCCCAGGTCCTCTTTCTTTGGCCAGTGCCCATCGCCACCTTGGCCGTTGTCGTCTGGGCATGGCGAGCGCTTTCCGGGACGGTGGACGCCGCGCCCTTTATGGCCGCGATCCTGCTGTTCCTGCTGGCTTATCTCGGCGTCGCGATCAGCCTGTGGCCGATGATCGTCCCCTACCATTTCACACTGTGGGAGGCGGCGTCGTCGCCGAGCACGCAGGCCTTCCTGCTGGTCGGCGCATTATTCTTGCTCCCGGTCATTCTGATGTATTCGGGCTGGTCGTACTGGGTGTTCCGTGGGAAAGCGCGCAGGGACATCGGTTACCACTGAGGCCGCCTGCCCGGCGCATTTCCACCGCGGAGTTAGTCTATTCGTTCGCCCGCATCGGCGCGGCGCTCGGGATGACCGTCGAGGCCGTGTTCACACAGAACCGCCGACTCCGGGTGCGGCTGCGCGAGAAGGGCGGCAACGCGGCGCGCGATGCCGTGCCACCACAACCTCGAGGAATACCTCTTTAGACGCGATCACCCCGACCGTTTCGCGTAACGCGGACTTAGCCGGGTAGGCTGGAGCATCCATTCGACCGCCGAACAAGTTGATCTTGCTGAACATCAAGGGGGCGCTCCTGCGCCAAAGTAAGCGGCATGTTGGGTGAGCGCTTCAGACATTGCGAGTATGCTGCTACGCGCCCGGAGAGCGGCGACACCTGGGCGAGCGGCGAGTGCCTCATCGAGCCAGGCAAGGCGGGCGGTTGTCATCGCGCTGTCCCCTCGCGCCATGGCCTCGAGTGCCGCGTCTAGGTGGGAACTAAGATCGAACCCGAGACAGGTGTGACGAAGGCGGATGATCTCGGTACCTACTGAGAGCGCCGCCACAAGCTCTGAGCGCTGCAGCGGCTCGGCCGCGTTCGGCAGTACGGAGAGGCGGCTAAAGACGCGTCCCTCCCAAGCATCCGGCGACCGGGGGATCGAGCCCGTGGCCAGACGCCGCAGATCCCGACGCGTAAGAGCCAGAAGCCGGCGGGTCCGGAATGCCGGCGAAAGCGGCGGCAGCAAGCGAAATGACAGCGCAGCGGCGCCCACTCCTGCGACGGTCGCCAATGCCGCATTATAGAATTCCTGTGTGTCGAAGCTCATCTGGTTTGTCGGAGCGAGAAGAAAGCAAAAAAACGCCGCGATGGCCGTGAACATCGGCGTCTGCCACTGCTGAGCCACCCCCGCGCCGGCGGGCACCAGGACAAGGCCAATCGCGAGGCTAAAGGCGGCGAAGGTCTCCGTGTTCGGCAATACCGCGAACCCGATGATCGCCGCGAAAATGGCGGTAAGGCCTGTGCCCACCATAAGACTCATGGCTGCGGCGTAGGCCTGATCGGCCCGCGCCGCGAACAGAATGACACCGATCGCGGCAAAGGTGATGGCCCGAGCGCCGTTTGGCCATGCGGTCACGACCCAGAAGAGCTCGACGGCACCAATGGCGACAAAAGCGCGGCCGGCATTGACCAGAGCAGGAAGCCAGTCCGGCACGCAGGGCAAAACCCTGCGATGCCGCGGCACCGGTCGAGCAGAATCGACAACGAGCAGTGCCAACCCATTGAGCGAGTGGGAAATGCCTAACAACACTTTGGCAGTCTCATCGGCAAGCATCCGCAGCGACGGTGTGCCTGCTGGTAAGGCGATCAGCGCCTGCACGCCTGCGTCGCATACGCGATCCAGACCGATGGGGTTGGCGATCCACCGCGCCGGATCCTCTCGCTCGGGCCCAGACAGGAGCTCCTTTGGGACCGCTTGCAGCACAGTGGCCGCTCCTTGCCGAGCTTGGTCATGTGGCAGCTTGGCAAAGTGAACCGCCATGATGCGCCAGCCGGCTATAGCCGCGAATAGGCCGTTCACCGCCGTCTGTAACACTGGCGAATTGTTTCGGACCTGGGGGGACTCGCCGATCGCCTCGTCGATCACGGGGTCGAGCGCGATGACACGCCGGAGGAACTCCTGCCGTATTGG
>JBARIB010001050.1:0-2310 GCA_049799535.1 Allostellaceae bacterium
CTGCACCTGCCGAGCGGTGGAAACCCCTCTGCTGCGCGCGCCCTGCTTCCCGACGGG
This sequence comes from Allostellaceae bacterium, assembly GCA_049799535.1. Lineage (GTDB taxonomy): Bacteria > Pseudomonadota > Alphaproteobacteria > ATCC43930 > CGMCC-115725 > AP-15. Next base: position 58 of record JBARIB010001050.1, read on the forward strand.
CTGATCGGCGCCTCTGCTCATTCCGCCGAGGAGGCCTCGCAGCTGCTCGCGGCCGGCGCAGATTACGTCACAGTGAGCCCGGTGTTCATGACTGTCAGCAAGCCCGGCTATGGCCCGGTGCTTGGGCTCGAAGGCCTGGCCAGCGTAGTCGCGCAAGCACCGGGCCCGGTGATCGCGCTTGGCGGCATCACGGCTCAGAATGCGGGCCGGTGTCTTGCCGCCGGAGCGCACGGTGTCGCGATCATGGGCGAGGCGATGCGCGCCGCTGATCCGCGAGCCGCCGTGATGGCTATCCTAGGGGCGATATCGGGAAATAATCCGGGTGGCGAGCTTCGCAGACCAAAGAACGCACTGCGCTAGTGCCAACTGGGGTCAAGGAAAATTTATAGTTAATTGGAGTAAAGCGCTCTTCCTCCTCGTTGTGTGGTTTAGAGAACAAGAATTGAGGAGGTACAGAGATGAGGAAAATGCTCCTGGCGACGCTCGCCGCCTTGGCGATTGGCAGTGCTGCCTTGGTGCAACCGGCTGATGCTGCATGCTGGTGGAACGGTTTTGCTTGGCGCTGCGCACCGCCGCATCATGCGTGGTGGTGGCGCCACCATCACCCGCATTGGCGTTATTACGGGTGGGGCTACGGCCCTTACTGGCACCACGCGTGGTATCGCTGATTGAAATGGGCAGCGCCGGTTGAGCGACCGGCGCTTCCTCTCTTGGGATCTGAGAGATCCTGGATTCAACCTTTGAGGGCCGCCGTACCGGCGGTGGTTCCCGCGATCTTCCCGAACACTGACCCCGACACCAATCCTGTACCGCCGGGGTAATTGAAATAGAACAAGCCGCCGACCAGCTCGCCGGCGGCATAGAGGCCAGGGATCGGCTTTTGCGCGGTGTCGAGCACCCGCCCGTCGGTGTCGATGCGCAATCCGCCAAAGGTGAAAGTGACGCCGCAGGTCGTGCAGTAGGCCTCGAAGGGCGGCTTTTCGATCGGCATCGCCCAGTTGGTCTTTTCGATCGCCAAGCCCTTGGTAGTGCGGCCGTCCTTGACCGTTGGGTTGTAAGGGATGTCGCGCTGCACCGCGGCATTGTATTCGCGGACGGTCTGGAGAAACCGCGCCTTATCGACCGGGGCGTATTCGGCCATCTTGTCGGCCAGACCCTCGATCGTGTCGGCGGTGACTTTGGTGACCTGGCGGATGCGGTACTCGTCACGCTGCAGATGCACGACCTGCTGGTCGAAGATCTGCCAGGCGAACTGGTGCGGCTGCTCGAGAATCAGTCGGCCATATTTGGCGTAGGTGTAGTTGCGGAAATCGGCACCCTCGTCGCAGAAGCGCTCGCCATTGGCATTGACCATGATGGCGAACGGGTAGCTGTGCTTCTGGAAATTGTCGCCGACCGCGAGGTCACCGAACTCGGGCGCATTGTAGTCCCAGCCGACCGCGTGACAGCCCGACCAGTTGCCGTAGGGCATCGCGCCGATGTCGAGCGCCATTTTGATGCCGGCGCCGGTGTTGAAGCGGGTGCCGCGGACCTTCGCAAGGTCCCAGCCGGGGCCGAGATAGCGGGTGCGCATCTCGGCATTGGCCTCAAATCCGCCGCTGGCGAGGATCACGGCCTTGGCCGGGATGCGCGTGGTCTTGCCCTCGACCTTGGCGACGACGCCGTGGACGCCGTCATCGTCGGCGATCAGCGCTTCGCCGCGCGCCTCGTAGGCGATCTGGATCTGGCGCTCCTCGGCGGCCTTGAAGAGACCCTCGACGAGACCCGGCCCGCCGCCCCAGGCTTCGAGCGCGAGCCCGCCCCAAAACACGAATTTGCCGTCGTGCTTGAAGGCCTGGCGCGAATACATCGGTGCAAAGCGGATGCCCTGGCTGCGCATCCACAGGAGCGTCTCCTGGCTCTTCGTGACGAGCAGCTCGGCCATGTCCGGGTTGCTGCGATAGTCGGTGAGCCGGCCAAGATCGTCGTAATACTTGTCTTGCGTATACGTCCCGAAGTCGCTGGTCGCGATCTCGGTCTCGGAGAGGTCGCAGAGCTTCATGAGATCGTCGACGCCGTTATAGACAAACCGCAATGCGCCTGCCGTGAAGCGGCTGTTGCCGCCGCGCTCGTCGAACGGTGCGGCCTCGAGGACAAGGACCCGTGCCCCCTCCGCGCGCGCCGCCAGCGCCGCGCACATGCCGGCATTGCCGGCCCCGACAACGACGACATCGAACTCGCCCGCAATCATCCCGTTCCCTCCGCTCTCGCTAA
>JBARIB010001051.1:0-1785 GCA_049799535.1 Allostellaceae bacterium
ACGTCCATTTGCGACAGTGCGCTGCGCGCAAGCAGCAATGCGATCGCGCTGGCTAGATCGGGGGCGAACGGGATCAGAATCAAAAGGATGTTGGACGGCAGGTGAGTGAAAACCATCGTGTTGATGAGCCCGATACGCGCCGCGATCGGTACAGCCACTAGGTAGGACACCGCCGAGAACAGGCTGCTCCAGAAGAGGATCGCCGCTGTCGTGGTCACCGAAACCTGGAAGGCCTCGTAGAGCCACAACGCGAGCAGCGACTGCACCAGGAAACCGGTGCCGAAAGAATCCATGCCGAAGAGAGCGGCCATTCCGTATACCAATTTCTTTGACTGCTGCAGCGGTGCACTCGGCGCCGCGTCGGCAATCTCGACCGCCGACGACAGCGGCCGGTACAGCAGTAGGGCAATTAGCCCAAGCAACCCATAAAGCCCGAACATCAGCTGCGTTGCAGCGACACTGGAGCAACCGGCTCTCGTCGCAATGAAATCGGGAAGTGCCGCGGCCAATATGCCGAGCGCACTCGCGCAGGAGCCGATAAGGCTGTACCGCGCAAACAATGCGGTTCGTTCCCGTGCTGCGATCGTTTGGGTGAGAACGGTCTGCTCGAGCGGGACAAAAATGCTGGCGTCTCCCGAAGTGGGGTTCACCGTGCCGACAAAGGCGATAACGAGCAACGGCCAGAAATCGGTGATCGCCGCAAAGCCGGCACCTGTGACAGTCATGAGCACTGCCGCGGTCAGGAGAAGCAATCGCCGGGAGTACCGGTTGGCGACCCATCCGACCCAAAGCGTAAGCAATGCGGTGCCGATCAGGGTGCTGGTCACGATGGCACCGATCGCGAATGCGCTGAAGCCGAGCTCGACAAGGTAGATCGGCAATAGCAGCGCGACGAAGCCGTCGCCAAAGGCGCGAACGCCCCGCGCGGCAAGCACACGTACCGCATCGGCCGACGCCCCTGCCGGCAGTGGCCGCCACCACTCGTCGCCAGTCCTGGATCGGCCGTGCATCAATGCGGTCCGTGCAGCGCAGCGGCGATATTTGCAGACAGGATATCGGGTCCTTTCGTGATGCCGAACGCAAAGGTCACGCCGGCCCGGATCTCACCCTCCGTCTGACTGTTGAGGCGCGCGCCGCGCAGGGCGAAATCGACGGCTATATTGTCCTGAACCTGCCAGATCGCTCCGACGAGAGCAGAACGGGTCCGAAACAGACTAACATCCCGTTCATAAAAGAATTCGGAGACGGGTCGTACCACCCAGTCGTGCGGACCCTCAATAATCGTATCAAAAAAGTAGTCGGCGTGCTGCTCACGGGTAAGCGCAATTTGCACATTGAGGTGGACCGTCCCCCAGTCCCAGCGCTGCGAGGCGATGCCGTTAAGGGCGGCTCCAGTCCCGTGCTCGTCATTGATCCCGGGGAGCAGAACGCCAAATTCGGTGGCGATGCTAGGCCCCGGCTTCTCCTGCAGGCTGCCCTCGCGCAGCACGCCTTTGATCAGGGCGTCGTTTTCAACCACGCTTAATCCGGAAATGCCGGCAGTCAGACCATGAGTGATTTTTCCTTCAAGTGATGCTTCCCACCCCGGCGTGAAGCCGTAATTGATCCTGAGGTCGGGAGCGAGCAGTGCGCGCTCGGTGCCTGCGCGGAGATACTCGACCGGGCCGAACTCGACTTCTATTTCGCCCGTTTCTGCCACCGCCGCGTCCGTTCCGTCGAACGGGCGATAGCCCTCCGCCGCGCTGTGCCAGAAGGCAATCACACCGGCGGCAGCGGTTGCCGCGA
>JBARIB010001052.1:0-1745 GCA_049799535.1 Allostellaceae bacterium
ATGCACTGTCGCCGGGATATTGAACACCATCCAATGCCACCAGCCGCTGCCCGCTCGCGCATCAGGATCGTACATCGTCACCGCGAAGCTTTGCGTGCCGGTCGGCTCACCCGACCAGGAGAGCGACGGCGAGATGTTTCGCCCCTTGCATGCGGTGAAAACCTGAGCGATGCCCATCGGACTACCGCTCTTGACCTCCGTCGAAGCCAGCATGAATTCCGCGCCAAGCGCCGGCGCCGCCACGGTCGCCAATGCGACGCCGAGAAACATCCAACGCATCCCCTCCTCCCTTTGTTTTTCGATCAACCTTATTAGGTACGTAAACCCTCCGTACACGGTACTCACCGCGCGCCGGGAGCGATTGCTCGGAACAGCTTGTGTACTCGGAGGAGCGGCACGTTGCCATCGGCATCGGCGCACAGCGCCAAAATATATGGTGGGTTAGATGACTGGTTTAGGGCAAATCTCTTCATTAGTCGCGCCGGCGTCTAGTGGCGGGGAAGCGCTGTAAGCGGGCAATTAATGGCGCCAGGATTTGAAAATCGCGCGACCGCGCCAGCACATCCCATCAAGCGAGGCTCGCTTCCCTCGGCGAGGTGGGCTCTAACCGAGTTGATGCCAGAGCGTGTCAGACGATCTCCCGCGCAAAAATGGAGTAAGTGAAACTCCCTGGATCGAGTGAGTCGATGGGCCCGTCAGGAGTTTCGGCGTAGGGATACATCAGAAAACCGATCGGCCCGTCCTTTTGACCTGGAAGTGCGAAGTCGCGCGCGTAGTTGAACCCGACCCAATTCATCTCCCAATTGCCGAACAGCCGTTCTCGCAACGCCCTCACTTTCTCACTATCGACCGCGAGTTCCTCTTCAAGAACGACCTTTCGAACGTCCGCCGGGTCAACAAGGAACCATCCTTTACCTTCGATGAACACCTCGGCGCGGCAATGCTGTGCCTTTGTAATTTCGCCCGATTTTCCGAGCGATTTCGACACGGCGGAGTCCGCAACGCGGATACCGAAGAAGTCTCGCGCCGGCAACCCGGCTGCCCGCGCTAGCCCGACATACAGCGAGTTGATGTCGGCGCATTTGCCGCCCATGTCGCCACTCTCCAGCATAAACGCGATGTTTCCGAGACCGCAGCCACGCGTTTCGGCGCGCCGGAACGTGTTGTCGACAATCCAGTCATAGATCGCTCGGGCCTTGTCGAGCGGCGCAGTGCGTGAGCCAACAATCTCGCGCGATTTGGCCAGCACAATGCCGTCGGTGGGCGAACTGGGTGTCGGGCGCAAATACTCCGCCAGCTCTTTAGGCGAAGCGTCGGGACAGTACCCGCTGCGCTCGCGCGTCGTGACGCGTGCGGTGATCTCGATCTCGCGCGGCATTGCCGGATCCGACCAAGCGGCCGAGATGATCGGTGCCCGAGATGCGGGCTCCCACAGTAAAGATGCCGCGGCGGGCGATCGCCAGCTCACTTCGAGAACCTTTTGGTAGTCCGGGGCGTCCTGCGGCACCGGGATCCAGACCCGCACCGGAGTCTTCTGGCTCTGTAGTGCCACTTGGTAGGTGATCTCGAATTGGCGCCATCCCGGCGGTGCCGCAAGCGCGCTTTTCCCGAGGGCAGCCGAGGTGCCGGTGGCGGCGAGAGTCTTGAGGAAGTCGCGTCGTAACATCGGCACCGGCCCTGCTATGTCCAGACTCATCGACAATAAGGCCCGCTCGACCCGCTGTCACGCCGGAGCACAATGACTC
>JBARIB010001053.1:0-2537 GCA_049799535.1 Allostellaceae bacterium
GACGGCCATAAGCAAAAGGATCGTGAAGCTGTGATTTCCCGCTCATCACATCCCTTTATATACGCCTTACCTGGCGAACGTTCCCGGGATCGTGGCGATGCCAGCTATTCGCAACCAGAATAGCTAAACTATGCGCGAGCGCGGGCTAACCCGGCTTTGGAAGCAAAATCTTCTCCGCGCTCGATGTAATCACGGTAGGTGCCATAACTTGGTGCGGCCGGTGACAAAAGGACCACGCCTCCCGATGGCGTCAGCCGCAGCGCGAGCGAGACTGCCTCCGCCATCGATTTCGCCTCATGGATCGGGCAAGTCTGCCCGGAGCGTCCGTTCGCGAGGCTCTGCGCAAGGGAATAAATCCGCTTCCCGCTGTCACCAAGGCAAATGACAGCCTTTGCGGCGCCCGCCGTGATCGCCTGGACCAGCTTCCCGTAGTCGATCCCGCGATCATACCCGCCAACGATGAGCGTGATCGCGCGACCCGCATAAACCGCCAGGGCGGACAGCGTCGATTCCGGTATCGTCGAGATGCTGTCATCGACGAAAAGGACACCCTCGACCTCGCCTAATTCTTCTTGACGATGTGGCAGGCTTCGAAACCCGCTGGCCGCGGCAAGCGCTGCCCTGATCTCGAGACCGAGCGACTTCGCCACTGCCAGCGCCGCACATAGATTCGACATGTTGTGCGCTCTGGCGAGATAGGGGTTGCGCACTTCCCCGATCACTTCACTGCCATCCAGAATCTGAATGTCGCAATAGTGGATCCGGCTCTGATCGTTAAAAAGATAGCTTGGCCCCGTTGTTAGGCCGAACCGCTCCGCCATCTCGGTGGTCTCACGATTGATGATGCGGCACTGACTGTGGTTGAGCAGATGGATTTTATCGCGGAAATAGTTCTCCACAGAAAGGTGCCAGTCGAGATGCTCCGGATAGAGTGACGTCAGCACAGCGACATCACAAAGGCCGTCGAAATCGGCCGCTTGGTAACTGGAAACCTCGATCACTGCAAAACGCGTCGCTCTGTCGATTTCGGTGATTGGCACGCCTATGTTGCCGACAAGCGCGACCCGTGCATCAAGCTTTTTGAGTATGTGCGCAATCAATGACGCCGTCGTGCTCTTGCCCTTGGTTCCGGTCACACAGATCGTCGTGATTTCGGGCTTCTTGGCAAACCACAGGTTCAGGAGCGACGTAATCTTTACGCCTCTACCCCGAGCGGCTTGGATTTCGTGCCGATAAAGGCTAACGCCGGGCGATTTGACGATAACGTCGACATCCTTGATGGCATGGACGATGCGTTCCGCGCCAAACGCGCATTCGATGTCTGCGCCGATGCCGTCTGGGGGCCGCGCATCGGCGGCATCGTCCAACAGCACTAAGCAACACTCGGGATGACGTTGGTGCAGAAGATTAATCGCAGCACGGCCCTCGCGACCCAGGCCCCACACCGCAATACGTCTTGATCCGAGTTCAGCCACTCGCATCCAGCATTGCTAGATACGGCTCCGGAACCCGGTGTGGGTGGCTAGCCTGAAACAGCGCACGATATTCGGCCAAGCCCCTGCCGCGCGGTGTCGGAAACCGTTCGTTTAGTACCCGCACCACGTTATCTTCGCGCCACTCGGGACGCGTGTGGAGATAGGCCATGACGGCCGCGCTCTCAGCAGTCTCCCCGACGCATTCAAAGGGCTTGTGTTCGCGGAAGCCGCACAGCTCAGCGAAACCGTCTGCCTGCGTCGGGTCGTCCAGCAGATTATGGCCGAAGATTCCGATCAGATCCGGTTTGGGAATGAAGGGGGAGAGCGCAAGGAAGACAAATCGACATTTCGGGCAATTACAGCACCAGTGACGTCCGCGGGCGGCGGCCGACTGCCGGAATGCCGTATTGCAGCTTCGGAATATCCCAAAATACCCGTGATAACGGGCGAATCTTCGAGCGATATCGATCTCGGACAGCGGCCGCAAAAGAGAGAAGTAGCTGATATCAGGCGAAATGAAATGTTCGATGTATCGGGCGAACTCTTCTTCGAATTCGAGCGATTTGCTGAATTGATGATTAATCTCAATCCCGTCGAGCATGAGATTTGGCGCGCTGGCGGAATGCTCGTTGGACATTGCAATCGCGTCAAACCCGGCCAGCACGGCGCAGGCCAGTGCGATGGCGCTCAAAATTCCCGTGATCGGAACATGCCCGTTCAGAGCGCCGGCTTGATTGAGCTCCAGCAGGCGGCGATCCAGGCGACGCTGCACCCGAATGGAGGGCAGCTTTGCAGCAGCGATGCAGGCGTTTATCGGTTCGGCGTCTCCCAACTGGAAGAGGATGGTAGGCGAAGCGCAATGCTTTAAGCATTCGATCGCGACGATCGAATCTTTGCCGCCGCCCACCGGCACACATGTCCGGTGCCGAAGATCGAGGGGGATCGGTGGTTGCGCGGCCTCAGGGCTCGTGTGGAAACTGAAGTGGTCACGCAAGGAGATCCGATTGCGGAAGGCAAACTCGGCCAGCCCTTTTTCGTAGAATTTGTGCAGAAATTCCGCAG
>JBARIB010001054.1:0-1670 GCA_049799535.1 Allostellaceae bacterium
TTGCGGCCCCTCGCCTCACCTATATCCATTCCTTCCAGCGCCATGGCCTGGCTGATCAGCTCGGCAATGCCGGTTCCAGCCGAGCCGCCGCCGAGGAACAGGAAACGTTGCTCCGTAACCTTGTGCCCGGTGATGCGCCCGGCGGCGAAGATCCCCGCCAGCGCAACACCGGCGGTGCCCTGAATGTCGTCGTTGTAGGTGCAGATCTTGTCGCGATAGCGCGCGAGGATCGGCACAGCATTGATGTTCGCGAAGTCCTCCCACTGGATGCAGCATTTCGGGTAGAGCGATTGTACCGCGTCGACGAACTCGTTGATGAAGCCCATATATTCGTCGCCGCGGACGCGGTTGTGGCGCAGGCCGAGATAGAGCGGGTCGTCGAGCAGGACCGGATTGTTCGTGCCGACGTCGAGCACCACCGGCAGGCAGTATTGCGGGGGCACCCCGGCGCAGGCGGTATAGAGCGCGAGCTTGCCGAGCGGGATGCCCATTCCTCCGGCGCCGAGATCGCCGAGACCGAGGATGCGCTCGCCGTCGGTCACGACGATGAAGCGCACGTCCCTTTCCGGCCAATTCCCAAGGATCTCCCGAAGTCGGCCGCGGGCGCTGATTGGCAGATACATCCCGCGCGCCTCGCGGAAGATATGAGCAAACTTCTGACAAGCCTCGCCGACCGTCGGTGTATAGACCAGCGGCAGGTAGGTGGCCGGGTCGGACATCACCACCGCGTAGAATAACGTCTCGTTGCGCGCCTGCAGGTCTGAAAGCACGAGATATTTCAGCAGGTCGTCATCGAGATTGGTGATCTCGGCGCGCCGGCGCGCTATCTGCAGCTCGATATTCGTGACGGCGGGCGGCAGTAGGCCCTCGAGGCCATACGCACGCCGTTGCGTCTCGGTGAATGCCGTGCCCTTGTTCAGACGCGGGTTATGAAGAAGTGCATAGCCGGTGGGGTGTTGCTTCGGTTCGGTCATCATACCTCCCTAGTGCTGCGGAAGCCGATACGAACTGACATCCTATCCCGATCTATCATCGGCCGGCGCGGCGCCTTCACCGACCCTCGTCCAGACCTGCCTCGACGGCCGCAAGCAAACCAAGAGCCGACCAGTCGAGCCCGGCCCACCCGCGAGCCACCATCGCGACGAGCCAGTCATGGACGAGGCTCGCGGCCGGCATTGGCACGGCGGTACGTTCGGCCTCGGCCAGCGCGAGCCGCAGATCCTTTATGGCGAGCGGCGCCGCCATTCCTGGTGGGCTGTATCGGCCTTCTACAATCTTCTCGCCGTAAGTTTTGTGGACCCGGGAATCGAACAGCGAATTCGTCAGCACATCGAACGCGAGGAGGCCGTCGACGCCGCCTTTTCGCATGAGGGCCAACACCTCGCCCATGCACTCGAGCGTCGTCGCGGTCAGCACGTTTGCAGCGAGCTTCACAAGGTTTGCCAGTCCAGCGTCTTCGCCTATTACGAACAGCCGTTGGCCGAGGCGTTCGAGCAGCGGGCGGACCTTCTCCAGCGCAGAGTGCGGGCCCGCAGCGAGCACGAAGAGCTTCCGTGCCCGCGCGAAGTCCGGGTTCCCGAGCACCGGAGCGGCGACATAATCCTGGCGACGGCGGGCATGCTCCTCGGCGACGCGGCGGGACACGGCGGGACTGACCGTGCTCGTCGAAA
>JBARIB010001055.1:0-8399 GCA_049799535.1 Allostellaceae bacterium
GCCCAAGCGGGGAGCCATGCGCCGCGGCGGTGCCGGCCTTGGTCGGCGCGCCGAAGGCTATCGTCGTGCGGCAGGCAATCAGGCTCGGGCGGTCGCTGTTCTGCGCGCGCCGGATCGCCTCGTCGACGGCCGCGTGATCGTGCCCGTCAATCCGTTCCGCGGCCCAACCATAGCCGCGGAAGCGCAACAATGGGTCGTCGGAAAACGCCAGCTCGGTCGGGCCGTCGATCGAAATCGAATTGTCGTCATAGAGCACGATCAACTTGTTGAGGCCGAGATGACCGGCGAGCGAGGCCGCCTCGTGGCTGACGCCTTCCATCAGATCACCGTCGCTGGCGATCACATAAGTATAGTGATCGACGATCTCGTCGCCGAACTCGGCCGCTAGAAGCCGCTCGGCAAGCGCCATGCCGACCGAATTGCCGATCCCTTGCCCGAGAGGGCCGGTTGTCGTCTCGATCCCACCCGCATGGCCGCGCTCCGGGTGACCGGCGGTCCGACTGCCAAGCTGCCGGAAACGCTTCAGCTCTTCGAGGGTCATGTCGGCATAGCCGGTGAGGTAGAGCAGCGCATAAAGCAGCATCGAGCCGTGTCCGGCCGACAACACGAAGCGGTCGCGGTCGGGCCAGTCCGGCAGCTGCGGATCGAACCGCAGAAATTGCGTGAACAGGACGGTCGCGGCATCGGCCATGCCCATCGGCATACCCGGATGCCCCGATTTCGCCTGCTCGACCGCATCCATCGCGAGCGCGCGGATGGCGTTTGCCATCCGGCGAAGTTTGAGGTCCCGCGGCGCGGGAAGCGGAGAGCTCGTGGCGGGGGAGGGGGTTACGCTGCTCATCACGGCAAGATAGTTACCGCAGCCGCGAGGGCAAGCTTGGGCGCGCCGGCCGGATCTTCATGCGAGCCGCCGCACGCCTGCTTGCAAAAACAGAAAAGGAACAAGCAGGAGCCGCGCTTTGACCACGGAATTCCAAGGTTTGTCGCGCGAGCCCGAGGCCAAGAGCGCGCCTGATGGAGGAAGCGTATTCGGGAATGTCATTCAGGCGCCTCACCGGTGACCGCGGTGATGGGATTACCATCCGGATATGGCTATTCTGCACGCACCATCACACCGCGCCCCCAAGGGGAAGGCAGCGGGTCATAGCCGCGAGGAGGGAAGAGTGCTCACGATCATCGATGTCAAGGCTGAGTTGGCAAAGCTGAAAATGCTGCGCGGCCGCACCCCTGAGACACCCGAATCCGAGCGAGAGGGAGCCTTTGCGCGGTTGGCGCCCTATCGCGACAGCGCCATCAACATCGCCAAATTTTCCGGCGAAGGCCCATGGGAGCGCCATCCTAACGGGGACGAGATCGTGCAGGTCGTCGACGGCGCCACAACCTTTCACATCATGACCGATGATGGGCCGCAATCGCATGCGCTCAAGGCGGGAATTGTGGTCATCGTCCCGCAAGGCTCGTGGCACCGCTTCGAAGCGCCCGACGGCGTCACCTTGATGACAACCACGCCGCAACCGACCACGCATCTCACATTTGCGATCGACGACCCAAGAACCCTCGAATAGCGGTCAATACCACTTTTCCTTGTCGACAACCCGAGCTGGCGGCAGCGGCTCGACCACCTAGTTGTGGGCGCCGCGGTGGGATGCCGCGAGGCCTTCCACCACCGGATGCGGTGCGATAGAGGCCGGCCGCTTCGACGGCGTTGCCCGACCCTCCCCGAGTTTTTAGCGCGACAGCGCGGCGGGACGGATGTCGGTCTTGTCGAAATCTTCGCCCTTAAACAGCAGCGCGGTCCGAGCGTTCTTTGCCATTGCGTAGGCAAAACAGTCGCCGAGGTTGAGTTGCGCGGGATGCCCCCGTCCCTTGCCGTAGCGAGAGAAAGCCGCGAGCGCCGTATGCGCCTCCTTGTCGGTGATCGTGGCCGTCCGCACTCCCGCCAGCTTTAGAAACTCGCCGACGTCCTGCTCGGCCTCCTCAACGCTGGCGTGCCGTTTCCGACAGATCCCCAGCGCCGCCTCGAAGATCGCGATCGGCGAGGTGATGGGAGATCGTGCTTTCTCCAGTACATCCGCCAGCGCATCGGCTTCCGGCTCGCGGGTCAGAATGGCGACTATGGCAGAGGCATCGACGAACATCACACATGCCCGCTTAGCTCGTCATAAAAGGCCTTGTCTGCTTCCAGGCCGGTGGCCGGCCGGCTCAGCACCCGCTCCTGAAGCGGACGGAGGCGTTCCCGCAGGGGCACTGCCTCGTCAAGGCGACGCAGTTCGTTCTCCAGCGCACTCCTCACGGCATCGGTCTTGTTCATCTGTGTGCGGGCCGCCAGCCTCTCGGCGAGCTGGTTAACCTCTTCATTACGGATGTTGAGCGGCATGTCCGAAGCTCTGTGTAGACGTAAAGACACTAATGTCTGCTCGCAAAGATCGCAAGGCGCTGGGGGTAATGATGTCACGTCCGACGCGAAGAACGTTTGCAGCACCCGGAAGTCCTCGGCCGTTTTTTCGCCGCGTCGCCTTGGATAGAGGGAGATACTCGTCCGCCTCGGCGCACGCTGCTGTTGTTTGGCGGCGGAGGCTCGGATAACGTCATTCTCGGGGAGTTCTAGAGGGAGCCTGGCATGGCGATTATCGTTGGCACCGGCGACTTCAAATACCGCATCGTCGAGGACTGGGCGAAACTGCCGGACGGCTGGTCGTTCAAGGAGGTCGGCGCGGTCGGCGTGGACGCCAAGGATAACTTGTATGTCTTCAACCGCGGCGAGCACCCGATTATAGTTTTCGACCATGAAGGGAGCTTCCTGCGGTCCTGGGGCGAGGGCCAGTACCCGCGGGCGCACGGCGTCCATATGGGGCCGGACGATTCGATTTATCTGACCGACGACGGCGGGCATTTCGTGCGCAAATGCGCGCTCGACGGCAAGGTCTTGCTTGAACTCGGCGTTCCCGGAAAGCCGACCCCTTACATGAGCGGCGAGCCATTCCATCGCTGCACCCACACCGCCCTATCGCCGAGAGGCGACATCTACGTCTCCGACGGTTACGGCAATGCGCGCGTCCATAAATTCTCACCGGATGGCAAATTGCTGACGTCCTGGGGCGAGCCCGGCACCGAGCCCGGCCAATTCAACATCGTGCACAATATCTGTACCGACGCCGATGGCTGGGTCTATGTCGCCGACCGCGAGAACCACCGGGTTCAGGTGTTCGACGGCAACGGCAAATACGAAACCCAGTGGAACAATCTGCATCGACCCTGTGGGCTTTACATGGACTACACCCGCCACCCGGTTTGCTACATCGGCGAATTGGGGCCGGTGATGCCGGTCAACCGCAACAGCCCGAATCTGGGACCGCGGGTCAGCATCGTCGACCACCGGGGAAATCTGCTATCGCGGTTTGGCGACATGCATGCCGGTACCGCGCCGACCGCTTTTCTCGGCCCGCATGGGCTTGCTGTCGACTCGCGCGGCGATCTCTATGTCGGCGAGGTGTCGTGGACGCAGTGGCCGCAATTCTATCCGGATACGCCGCGGCCGGCTTACATCCGCTCGCTACAGAAATACGAGCGCGTCCGTTGAGGGAGAATGCAAATGCCAGAGATCGTCGGTAGCGGGGACTTTAAGTACCGGATTATCGAGAATTGGGCGAAGCTTCCGGACGGGTGGTCGTTTAAGGAGGTCGCCGCCGTCGGGGTCGACGGCAAGGACAATGTCTATACCTTCACCCGCGGCGCGCACCCGATCATGGTCTTCGACCGCGAGGGAAATTTTCTGCGGTCATGGGGAGAGGGCCAGTACCCGCGGGCGCACGGCGTCCATATGGGCCCCGACGATTCTATCTATTTGACCGACGACGGCGGCCATTTCGTGCGGAAATGCTCGCTCGACGGCAAGTTGCTGCTCGAAATCGGCGTCCCCGGAAAGCCCGCACCGTATATGAGCGGCGAGCCGTTCCACCGCTGCACGCACACTGCCTTGTCGCCCAAGGGTGAGATTTACGTTTCGGACGGTTACGGCAACGCGCGCGTCCATAAATTCTCGCCGGACGGCAGTTTGCTGATGTCTTGGGGCGAGCCCGGCACCGGTCCGGGTGAATTCAACATTGTGCACAACATCTGCACCGATGCCGAAGGCTGGGTGTACGTCGCCGACCGCGAGAACCATCGGGTCCAGGTGTTCGACGGCAACGGCAAGTATGAGACCCAGTGGAACAATCTGCACCGGCCGTGCGGGCTTTACATGGACTACACCCGCCATCCCGTCTGCTATATCGGCGAACTCGGGCCGTCGATGGCGGTCAACCTGAAGAGCCCGAACCTCGGACCCCGGGTCAGCATTGTCGACCATCAGGGCAAGCTGCTGAGCCGGTTTGGTGATCCCCATGCGAGTCTCGGGCCCACAGGCTTCATCGGCCCACACGGCATGTGTGCCGATTCGCGGGGCGACCTCTATGTCGGCGAGGTCTCGTGGACCTTGTGGCCGGGGGCCTTCCCTGACCAGCCCAGGCCAGAGAACCTGCGCTGCTTCCGCAAATTCGAAAAGGTCCGCTGATGGGTCAGGTCAGCGTGCCGGTCAACGGCCGCTCGTACACAATCGCTTGCGATGACGGGCAGGAGGCACGCATCCGGCGACTTGCCCAGTACGTCGACGCCAAGGTCGGCGAATTCGTCGCCAGCGTCGGTCAGGTCGGTGAGGCTCGGCTGCTCTTGCTCGCCGCGCTCGTCATCGCCGACGAACTTTCGGATGCAAACGACGCGATCGAGCGCGAACGCAGCCCTGGGCGGGAACGCAGCCCCGAGCGCGGCGCGGCAAACGGCAGTTACGGAACGTCAAAACCGGCCGAGCCTATTGCAGCCCCCTTGCAGACATCCTAGCTTCCCGTCTGCGGAGTGGGGCTGGGCGGTGCGTTAGGCCGCATGTTGCCCCGGGGCCGATACCTACCTCTTGGGGGCCGTCCCTGTCGGGGTCGTGGCTCCGACACATGGTCACCCACCTGCTACGGCGGGCCACGGAGGAGTTGCCTGCCGACGGCCGAGCCGGCTCCACCCCGCAGTTTTCCTTAATTAATCTCGAACGCGACGGTCCGAATTGTGAAGATCCTATTCTGCGGCGACGTTGTGGGCCGCCCCGGGCGGGACGCGGTCAAAAAACATGTGCCGGTATTGCGGGACCAGTTCGGGCTGGATCTCGTCATCGTCAATGCGGAGAACGCCGCTGCGGGCCGCGGCCTGACCGAGCGCATTTGCGGGGAATTTTACGACTGCGGGGTGGACGTGCTGACAACCGGCAATCACGTCTGGGACCAGCGCGAGATCATCCCCTATATCGAGCGTGATCCGCGCGTGTTGCGACCCGCCAACTTCCCGAAGGGCACGCCGGGTGCCGGCTGGCGGCTGCAGCCGGTCGGTGCGCAAGCCGTTCTCGTGATCAACCTGATGGGCCGGCTCTTTATGGACGCGCTCGACGACCCGTTCGCGCGCCTGGAGGAGCTGCTGGGAGAATACCGGCTCGGCGCTAGCACCGCTGCCATTCTCGTCGATTTTCACGCCGAGGCGTCGAGCGAGAAGATGGCGCTTGCCCATTTCGCCGATGGAAGGGTTTCAGCCGTTTTCGGCTCGCATTGCCATGTGCCGACCGCCGACCAGCAGATTCTGCCGGGCGGCACGGCTTACCAGACCGATGCCGGGATGTGTGGCGACTACGATTCGGTCATCGGCATGCAGAAACGGCCGGCGGTCCTCAAATTCGTCACCAAGATGCCGGGCGAGCGACCGCAAGTCGCCGAGGGCGAGGCCACATTGTGCGGCATCCTGCTCGAAACCGACGACTACAGCGGCCTCGCGCAAGCCGTCGAGCCGGTGCGTTTGGGCGGCCGCCTCGCGCCGCATCTGCCGGAGCGCTGACCGTCCGGTTCGCCAAAAGCGGCGCCCGGGGCGCCGCAATCCTGCCATATTGGATTGTTAGCCGAGCGTCGCCGAGCATTTCGGCCCTGATGCCGACGGAGAGCGGCGCGGAGAGCGATGGCTGGCCATTCGCAATTCAAGAACATCATGTACCGGAAGGGTGCGCAGGACAAAAAGCGCGCCAAGGTCTTCACCAAGATCATCCGGGAACTGACGACGGCCGCGCGCACCGGTTTGCCCGATCCGGCCGCTAATCCACGGTTGCGCGCCGCCGTCCTCGCGGCCCGCCAGGCCAATATGCCGAAGGACACGGTCGATCGCGCCATCAAGCGCGGCTCCGGCGGCGGGACAGACGAGGCCTACGAGGAAGTGCGGTACGAGGGTTATGGACCGGCTGGAGTCGCGGTCATCGTCGAGGCGCTGACCGACAATCGCAACCGAACGGCGAGCGAGGTGCGCGCCGCCTTTACCAAGGCAGGGGGAGCATTGGGGGAGACAAACAGCGTCAGCTTTATGTTCGACCGCGTCGGCGAGATCGCCTATCCGCTGGCTACAGCCAGCGCCGACGACATGTTTGAGGCGGCAATCGAGGCCGGTGCCAACGATATCGAGAGCGATGCCGAGCAGCATCTGGTTATTTGTGCGCCGGAGGATCTCAACACGGTCCGCGATGCGCTCGAACAGCGATTCGGTGCGGCCACCTCGGCGCGTCTGGTGTGGCGGCCGAAAACGACCTCGGAAATCGGCGAGGACGCGGCGACCAGCTTGTTCAAGTTGCTCGAGACGCTCGAGGACAGCGATGATGTCCAGAACGTCTACGCCAATTTCGAGGTGGCTGAATACGTGATGGCGCGGCTTGGGGCCTGATCGGCTCTAGCCCGGGCACAGCGTTCGAGATGCGCGTCTTGGGGCTCGATCCGGGGCTGCGGCATACCGGTTGGGGAATAATCGATGTGGCCGGCAATCACCTGACCCATGTTGCCGACGGGGTCGTCCATGCCGCGGTTGAACAGCCTCTTGCAATGCGGCTTGTCTCTTTGTTCCGGCAGATAACGGCGGTGGTCGAGCGTTTCCGCCCCGACGAAGCTGCGGTCGAAGAGACCTTCGTCAACCGGAACCCGGCTTCGACCTTGCGGCTCGGTGTCGCTCGCGGCGTCGTGCTGCTTGCCCCGGCCGAGCGCGGTCTACCCGTGGCCGAGTATTCGGCCAACCTCGTCAAGAAAGCGGTGGTCGGGGCAGGGCATGCCGAGAAGGCGCAAGTCCAGCTGATGGTACGGCGGCTGTTGCCCGGCTGCGATGGCGGCGCGCCGGACGCTGCGGATGCGCTGGCGGTCGCCATCTGCCACGCCCAGCATGCCGCGTCGCGCCGGCTCAGAGAAGCGGCGGGATGATCGCAAAGCTTGCCGGCATCGTCGATCACGTCGGCCACGATGCCGTCGTCATCGATGTGAACGGGGTCGGGTACCAGGCCTTCTGTTCGACACGCTCGATCAGCCGCCTGCCTCGGGTCGGTTCACCGGCGCGATTGCTGATCGAGACCCATGTCCGCGAAGACCACATCCATCTATACGGGTTTGTCGATCCGGCCGAGCGCGACTGGTTTCGTCTGCTGGTGACTGTCCAGGGCGTAGGCGCCCGCCTTGCCCTGTCAATCCTGTCGGTCATGGAGCCTGAGGCGCTCGGGCTCGCTATCCTGGCTCAGGACAAGGCGGCACTCTCGCAGGCTGAGGGCGTCGGGCCGCGACTGGCGGCCCGTATCGTCAATGAGCTGCGCGACAAGGCCGGGGCCGCTGCAACTGCACAATCAGGGGCAGCTTCGCGTCCGGTCGCGGGGGTAATCGAGCCCAGAGCCACCGCCGATGCAATCTCGGCGCTGGAAAATCTCGGCGTCGGGCGCACCGAGGCAGCCGGGGCTGTGGCGGAAGCGGCCCGCCGGCTCGGTGGTGAGGCTGGCGCCGATGCGCTGATCAAGGCCGGGCTGGAGGAGCTCGCGCGATGAACGAGACAGCGGAACGTGTCGTCGCGCCGCAACAGGCCGAGCAGGATACGGGCGAGCTTTCGGTGCGGCCGGCCACTCTCGACGAATTCGTGGGCCAGCAGCAATTGCGCGACAATCTGCGCGTCTTTATCGATGCCGCGAAGAGCCGCGGCGAGGCACTCGACCATGTGCTGTTCTTTGGGCCTCCCGGGCTCGGAAAGACCACGCTCGCGCAGATCGTCGCGCGCGAGATGGGGGTTGATTTCCACGCGACCTCGGGTCCGGTAATCCAGCGCGCCGCCGACCTTGTGGCACTGCTCAGCAAACTGGGCCCCCGCGAGGTACTGTTCATCGACGAGATCCATCGGCTGCCGCCGGCGGCCGAGGAATACCTCTATCCGGCGATGGAGGACCACCAGATCGATTTGATAATCGGTCAAGGCCCAGGCGCGAGGTCGATCCGCTACCGCATTGAGCCGTTCACCCTGATCGGTGCGACGACACGCTCGGGTCTGAT
>JBARIB010001056.1:0-2296 GCA_049799535.1 Allostellaceae bacterium
CGAGCAGGCGGTAGGCGCTAGTCGTTGCGGGGTCGAGCGCTAGCGCTTTCTAGGCGAGCGTCTCGGCTTGCTCCAGCTCATCTTGGCGAAATTCGGTCCATCCCGAGACGACTGCCTCGAAATGCGAGCCGCCGAGCGCCGCATAAGCGGCAGCATAGCTCGGGTCTAGGTCAATCGCGCGCTGGAAGAGCGCGGCCGCCTCGTCGTTCTTGTCACGGCTTGCATGCGACAGGAACTCGCGACCGTGCAGGACGTATTCGTAGGCCGCGAGGTTTTCTGTGGGTTTCGTAAGGACGCGTTCTCGCTCGAAACGGGTCAGCTTTACCGCGGCTGCACCGACGACACGCCGGGCGATGTCGTCCTGTACGGCAAAGACGTCCTTGGCCTCGGCGTCGTAGGTTTCTGACCAGACATGAACCCCTGTCGCAGCCTCGGTCAATTCGACATTGACGCGAAGACGATCGCCGGCCCGGCGAATGCTGCCACCGAGCAGGTAACGCGCATCGAGCAGGCGTCCGATCTCGCCAGGCGGAAGGCTCCGACCCTTGAGTGGGAAGCTCGCAGATTTCGCGATGACGAGCAAATTCGAGAAGTGGCCGAGCGCTGTGATCACGTCCTCGGTCATCCCGTCACTAAAGAAATCCTGGTCTGCATCACCCGACAAGTTTTTGAATGGCAGCACCGCCACCGACGGACGGCCCGCAAGACGAGCAGGGGCCGCGAGAGTAGCGACATCGACCGGTTTGGGCGCGGCGCCGATCCCGAAGAGGTCGTGCCCCACACCCGCGTAAAGCGCCAGCGCCACAAGACCAGCCGCTGCCAATGACGCAACCCAGGCAGCGATAATCAGGGGTCGCCATTGTCTCTTTGGACGAGGTGCTGCGGCCGGCAGGCCCACCGCGTAAGCGCGGACCGGACCGGCTCGGCGATATTCTTGACGCGATGGCTGCCAAGCGGGCGGTAATCGAGATCGAGCTTGTTTCTGACCTGATCGTAGACGGTCTGCGAGATGCAGACAGTGCCCGGCTGGGCGAGCGCCTCAAGCCGGGCGGCGATGTTGACGCCGTCCCCAAAGATGTCCTCACCATCGACGATGACATCGCCGAGATTGACCCCGATGCGCAACTCGAGCCGACGCTCGGGCGGGATGGGGTCGTTGATGGCGCGTGAGGCGTGCTGCATCTCGACGGCGCAGCTCAGCGCGTCGACGACGCTCGAAAAATCCGCCAGCAAACTGTCGCCTGCCGTGCCCACGATCCGCCCCCTATGCGCCGCAATCAGCGGGTCCGACAGCGCCGCGCAACTCGCCGAGCGCTCGATGCGTGCCGGCCTCATCTTCGCCCATCAGCCGGCTGAAACCGACCACATCGGCATGCAGAATCGCGGCAAGCTTCCGTTTCCGGGAAGACGAGCTCCCCGGAGGACGAGGCGGGTTATCGACCAAAGTGCGCATCGCGCATACGTTTGACCCGGCCGCAGCTGGCGCGCAGCATACTCGGTTTTCGAAATTCTTTGGCGCCGGCGTTCCCGTGGGAGACAGGCGATGTGGGAGGCCTATTCTAAATGATGCGCAACGCTCTTCGGGCTGCTCGTGTCCCTCCTCGGACCTGCGGCTTGGGGTGATGAGACGCGGCTCTCCCAAAAATTGACGAATTGCTATTATATACGTCAGAGACGTTACGGCTAGACAACGCGGCGCGCGATGGCGGCAAGGGGTCTCGGCTCGCAATCCTGGCGGCAAACGAGATTTCAACTTTAAGAAGAAATCTCGCTGCAGATCCGCTGCAGAAGCAGCGACGGAGAATTTCCGACACAATGGTTAGTTGCGACTAGGCGGGAATTAAAACCTCCCCTTCCTGCTTCAGCATGCGCACGCTATTGCGCACGGCCTTTACCGTGTCCTCTAGTTCGGCCTCGCCATGGGTCGCCGAGGTGACGCCGCCGGGACTGCCGCTGAAGTCGACGCCACCGGTCATCGTCGCCAGCCGAAACTTGTGCACGATCCCGGCCTGACGTTTGTCGAAGAGGGCCGCCGCCGGCTCCTCAAGCGGATCGAAGCGGGTCGGGACGATCGCCCGGTGATCAGGATTGGTGAAGATATGGAAGTTCGAAAACATGCCGTAGGCCGCCCACGGCACGTGTTCCTCTTCGAACACCTCGTTGACCCGGCGGCGCAGATCGTCAGCGTAGCGGTTGGCGCGACGACAGGCGTCGGTCGTGCCGACGATTTCGAGGGCGGCGACGCCGGCTGCGGCCGAGAGCGGGTTGGCGTTGAATGTCCCCTGATGGGTGATCT
>JBARIB010001057.1:0-1629 GCA_049799535.1 Allostellaceae bacterium
CTGCGGGCTTTGCTGCCGCTGTTGCACGAACGCAGAGATCACGCCTGGCGCAAGCGCATCGAGGGCTGGACCCGGGAGTGGTGGAAGACGCTCGAAGACCGGGCAATGCAGCCGGCAAATCCGATCAACCCGCAGCGCGTCGCGTGGGAATTGTCGCCACGCCTGCCTGAACGCGCGATCATTACGAGCGATTCCGGGTCCTGTGCGAACTGGTATGCCCGAGACCTCAAAATAAGGCGTGGCATGATGTGCTCCCTATCCGGCGGTCTTGCGTCGATGGGCGCTGCAGTGCCTTACGCGATCGCCGCCAAATTCGCCCATCCCGACCGGCCGGTCGTTGCGTTGGTCGGCGATGGCGCAATGCAGATGAACAACATGGCCGAGCTGATCACCGTTGCGAAATATTGGCGACAGTGGAAAACGCCGCGTTGGGTCTGCGGTGTTTTCAATAACGAAGACCTGAACCAGGTCACTTGGGAGCAGCGGGTCATGGAAGGCGACCCGAAATTCAATGCGTCGCAGCGCATCCCCAATGTGCCCTACCACAAATTCGCCGAGCTGATCGGGCTGAAGGGCATCTTTGTTGACAATCCCGATCGGGTCGGTGCCGCCTGGGAGGAGGCGCTCGCTGCCGATCGTCCGGTTGTCGTCGAGTTCAAGACCGATCCCGAGGTGCCGCCGCTGCCGCCGCACATCACGCTGAAGCAGGCCAAGTCCTTCGCCGAGGCGTTGATCAAGGGCGACCCAGAAGAAGGCGGCGCCATAGCCGGCACTGCACGCCAGGTGCTCTCGTCGATCCTGCCGGGAAGATCACAAAAATGATGCCGACGCCGGGCGAAGCGCCGCTCGTGCGGGTCGCCGCGGCGGCGTACGAAATCCCCACCGACGCGCCCGAGGCCGATGGGACGCTTGAATGGGACCGCACGGCTCTGGTGGTTGTCGAGATCGAGGCCGGCGGAAAGACCGGCCTCGGCTACACCTATGCAGATGGATCGATCGTGCAGCTGATCCAGGGCAAGCTCGGATCGGTCATCTCCGGCCATTCGGTGTTCGAGATCGCCGCGGCGAATAAAGCTCTGTGGCGGAGCATTCGTAATCTCGGTCGCAGCGGGCTTGTGGCAACGGCGATCTCTGCCGTCGATGCCGCGCTGTGGGATCTGAAGGCCAGGCTTCTCGGGACTTCGGTGGCGGCGCTGGTCGGTTGCCGCCGCAATACCGTCCCAATCTACGGCAGTGGTGGCTTCACGACCTATAGCGACAAGCAACTGCGTGACCAAATGTCCGGCTGGGTAGAACGCGACGGCTGTCGTTGGGTCAAAATGAAGATCGGCAGCGACCCGGCGCATGACCCCCAGCGGGTCGTGGCAGCGCGCGACGCGATTGGTGATGCCGGCCTGTTCGTAGACGCCAACGGCGCGTTCTCGGCCAAACAGGCCCTGGCTTTGGCCGAGCGCATCGCCGAATACGGCGTCACATGGTTCGAGGAGCCGGTCAGCTCCGATGATCTTCTCGGCCTCTCGCTGATGCGCGAGCGTGCGCCCGCCGGAATGGATATCGCCGCCGGCGAGTATGGCTACAACCTCGACGATTTCCGTCGCCTCCTCGCGCTGCCATCGGTCGATGTATTGC
>JBARIB010001058.1:0-4944 GCA_049799535.1 Allostellaceae bacterium
ACCCAAGCGCCATCGTCCCGGGCCTCGACCTTGAGGGCGGTCAACGTGGCCCCTGTAGGTTCGACAGCCGGCATGTGGCGGACACGATCGACTGGTTCGCCCCAAGCTTGACCGTACAGGCGATTGCCGTTGATCGACACGGCGAACCGCCCGAACACCAGCCGCCGGACCGCCATCTCGTAGATCAGGCTGTTCAGCCAATCGAGCAGCAGAAACGCGTCATTCGGCGCCTCGCAGGTGACCTCGACGACGTGTTGCCAGGCGATACTGGCCGGGTCGGTGACGGCGTGAGTGAGGGCGAGCGCCGCCTGCTCGAATGCCGAGGCCCGCGTCGGGCCGATCCCACGGATACCAACATCTGCGCCGTGCGGAAACAGCTCGGCATGCGGTTCGATGTTGGATAGTCGCACTCCCTGCATCATCGATCCCTCCACTCTGTCCTTCTTCGCCAGCGGATGGCAGTGTTCGGACGAAGCGACATAAAAGAACAACCCTCGCTGAGGGCGCTTTGATCTAGCTCAAGGCGGTTAGACACGCGCGGGCAGAACCAATGAACAAGCGAAGGGATGCTTCTCCATGCTGGGATTGCTCGACATGCTGCGTCAGATTCAGGGAGATGGGCTCGGGCGGCTAGGATTGGGACCAACCGAGTGCCGTTACCGGATTGTCGCTACCGGTGAGCGCTGGCGGCTTCGTGCCTACCTTGGCGCCACGGCGGGGCCGCCTTTGCTCATTGTCGCCGCCCCGATCAAGCGTCCATACATCTGGGATCTCGCCGGTTCCGTCAGCGTGGTCCGCCATTGCCTGCAGAACCGCCTCCACTTGTACCTTCTCGAGTGGATGCCGCCATCGCGCGGGGATAAAGATGCAGGCCTCGCCGCTTATGCGACGCAATCGGTCGGCGAGGCGGTCGCTGCAGTGGCGCTGGAACGAGGCGGGATGAGACCGTTTATTATGGGGCATTCGCTTGGGGGGACATTGGCGGTGATTTTCGCGGCCTTCGACCCGTCGAGCATCCGGGGTCTCGTGCTCCTGTCGACGCCGCTTTGCTTTGCGCCGGGCAGCTGCCGCTTCCGTGATGCGATCATTGCGTTGGCGCCACCCACCCTCGCGGCCGGGGAGATTGTTCCCGGTTCGCTGTTGTCGCAGCTCAGCGCGATGGCGTCCCCCGAGACCTTCTTATGGTCGAGGCTCGTCGACGTTGCCCTGAGCATAGGAGATCCGGAAGCGTTGATGGTCCATGCTCGCGTCGAGCGCTGGGCGTTGGACGAGTTTCCCCTGCCCGGAAGGCTGGTTCACGAGATCCTCGAGTGGCTCTATCGCGAAAATCGGCTCTGTGCAGGAACTCTCCGCATCGGTGACCGGTTCCTCGGACCTTCGTCGCTGCGGGTTCCCTTGCTAGCTGTCGTCAATACGGCAGACGCAGTCGCGCCGCGCCAATCGATAGCGCCCTTCATCGACGCGATGCCAGCAGGGACATCCGCCTTATCGAATACCCCGGCGAGACCGGGGTGGGCCTACAGCATCTCGCGATCCTGGTCGGACGGCACGCGCATGCGAAGGTGTGGCCGGAGGTCATTTCTTGGCTACACGCCAATGCGTGAAGTGCAAAGAGCCGGTCCATGTGAAGGCAAGAATCAAGGACTTGGGGCCGCCGTTATACGAACATGACCTCGCCCAGGACATGGTCCCGCAGCATTAGGGTCGCTCGCAGCAGAGCGTCAGCTGCCGATTCCAGGTGACTGGAAATGCCGCTGATCAGATGAAATTCTCGGTAGCCGGTATCCGATCCGACGAGAGCCGCGGTGACCGCGCGTTCCCGCTCATCCGTCTCGTGCTCGATCGTCGCCACACGATCGACGGCTTCGAGAAACTGCTGCATATGCTCGCGCGGGCCGCCGCGATGAATATATTGCGCCGCGCCAATGGCATGCTGAAATGCTTGCGCGTCTTCAACGAGCAGATCCGACAGAGTAAGAAGCGGCGTCGGCGGTTCTAATCGCGTCCCCCGGGCAGCGAGCAGCCCCGCCAGGAACGCCGAATCTTCGAGATTATCGGCGGCGTCGTCGGCGACTTCAAGGATTCGGCAGAAAATCTCGGTTCCCGGAATGCGTCGAACCGTCAGACGCGTCTCCTTGACGATTTCATCAGCGCGGGTTTCCGCAAGCTTGGCTCGCGCCGCATCTCGCGTCAGCACGTCGCTGTCCGACGCCGCCTTCTGGCGCAAGGTCGTGCGCAGGCCGCCAGCGAGCTGAGCGATAATGCCCGCGTGCCGGCTGGCATCGGCGAGGAGGCGCTGCTCGGCAGACCGAAAGTGGTTAAAGAGTTCGGCCCGCACTTGGTCACGAATGAGAGCTGCCGATTGCGCCTGGAGCAGACCAGTGGCAGTCGTTTGTAGCACATAGCACAGATAGTCCTCCGCCACATCGGAACCGATCATTTCGTGGAGCGGCTCGCCATAACGCAGCGGCGTCTTTACTGCCTGCTCGAGCGCGTCATAGACGAGTCGCTCGCCACCCAACATCAAAAAGGCACGGTGCCCGAACTCGTGATCGGCAGCCCATTTCAAAATTCTTATAGCCCGCTCGTTAGGCACAAGCAGTCTCAGCCGCTTGCGCGCTCTGTTCCAATCGATCAGAAAAACCAGGCGAGATCCGAGACACTCCAAGAAACTGGCGAGCGCGGGTGAGTCTTGCGCCTCGAATCGCCCATGCGCAACGTAGAAAAGATCACCCTTAGGAACTGCAGATCCTTGGTGGGAACGCAGCTCGTCCCATTGTATCCCTGTCCCGTCGAGCAGGCTCTGGAAAAAGCGAAGCCGTTGCACATGGTGTCGGTATGAGTGACCACCGCGTTTGTCTCTGTTAAGCGGACCACGAGCACGTGTGCTTCTGTTGTCCCGAGATCGTTCTGTATCAACAGTGTGTCGCCTGCGCGCGCTGCCGTCGTCCCCAAGCCGGGATGGTCGAATTTCAGCGAAGCTGTTCTTTTCACACCTCTCATAAACGCGGCGAGGAGGAACCGATCTGTTTCGGTGAGCCCATATGCCTTGGCGCCGTCTACCTCCTCAGTCGATATCTCGCCCTGAAGCCGATTGATCTCCTTATGCAGATCCATGATCAGGAGGTGGAAGCCATCGCCCGACACAGGCCGGCCAGACGTCATCGCAGCAATTGTCTCACCGCTTATCATATCGTCGAGGATTGCGGGGCGGGCTTCAACCAGCCGATCCAATCGCTGACGATAGCGCTCGTGCAACGCCGATGCTTCCTTCGACTCACCCGCGAGGAGCGCAAGAGGAGCAAGCATGGCTTTCAGCGCATCGTCGAGGATCGCCACGAGCCGCCCAGCGCCGGGGATATGAAAGTTACCATGTCCGTCACTACCGCTTTCCGCCACGCTGCGATCGAACGCCGAATCAGGGATCCTGCAGGCCTCGCGATCGGCACGAAGGGACGGTGGAGCAGCGTCTCGCGGACACTCTGCATAGCTTACGGCCATCTGGAGCAGGCTGAGAACATACTTGGCCTGCTCGTTGCCGATGATCGCCGCCTCCAGCAATGCCGGGAGGACCAGGGCCTTATCACCCAAGAATTCGACAATCTGCGTCTTAGCCGGCATGCCCCCCTCCTTCTCCGAATGCTCACCGCAATGCTTGGAGGAAGCTTAGAATGCACCGATCCGAGCGCAGGTCCGCGACCGGGTACCCCTCGGTTTCATAAGAACGACACAACGCGAGCTCAGTGATAGGGGTCAATGCCAAGGCGGGATCTACACTCGGGCGCAATTCCGACTTCTCACGGAGAAACGGTGCAACCCCAGGAGGAGCCCATGAGCGCAGGCGCCGTTCTTTGTTGCGCCGATCTGCTGAACGAGGGCTTTCAGGTGGCAAGCAGCGCCAGGAGCGTCGCCCGGCTCACCACCCTGTCGGGGGTTGAGTCGGTTTTTCTCGTGATCGTGGTCGAAACGGCTTTTTCGGTGGTCTTTTCAGGACTCCAGATCTGACCATGGCGGCTCACCGGGGCCAACGGAACATTCACGCAAATCGGTATCTGCACACGCTGGCTGGGCGCCCCGTCCGGTTCGCTCCTCTCAGACCAGGCGCCAGACCGACTAGCAGCAGCTCCGCCTGATCGTCGCGAAATGGCGGAACCGGCGCGTTGAGCCAAGCGGATGGGCGCTCCGCTGCTTCTCCCGGAAGGCGGCGAGGCGCGGACAGAGCGGGCAATCCCATGGTGGCGCGATTGGGCCTGGGAGGGTCAAACCTCTTCGTACCGCCCTACGAGTCAAGCGTAAACCACCCAACGTAAAAGCTTGGTTCAGACTTCGCTCCGTTTTGATCTAAGTCAAGGCCGTGCCAGTGCGGAACGCTATCTTAGTCATCGTTCGACTAGCCGCGCGCGCCAGATCGGTCAGTGTCTCGGCTTGGTCCTGGAACTTACGAAGTGGGAGCGCTTTGATGCAAACATTTGCGATGCTGACACGGTTGGAGCCTGATGGCTTGCAATCGCCGACGGCCGTTGAAGACCTCGAGCACCGGGTCATGGATCACATAAAGGTTGCCTGTCCATCCGCGCAATGGCTCGGCAGCTATGCGATTTGTGGACCATACGATTATCTCGACTTGTTTCGGGTCCAGACCCTCGATGATGCCACCAAGATTTCTGCGATCGTCCGCAGCTACGGTCATGCCCATACCGAACTGTGGCCGCTGACGGAGTGGTCCCATTTTAAGACCATCATTCACGAACTCGGGCTCGTCCGGGCCTGACTTGCGAACTGCCGGCGCGCTTCCAGAGCGCCGGCTCTCGTCTTCGCGTGATCCCAAACCCTTGACACCGGAGAGCGGGTCACGATCAGAGCGGTAAGTCACTCGCCGTCCGGTATTCCGGCATACGCCTCAAGCCAGGAGACCACTCAGTGGCCCACAAGCAGGTACTATTC
>JBARIB010001059.1:0-5626 GCA_049799535.1 Allostellaceae bacterium
GGCGGGCACGTTCCCGCCTGGCTTGCCGACCGCATGTCTCGCCTCGGCGCGGTGATCACTCAAGCCATCGTGCATCATTACGGGCGCGATGAGTTATTGAGCCGGCTCGCCCATCCGTTCTGGTTCCAATCCTTCGGCGCCGTTATGGGGATGGATTGGCATTCCTCCGGTACTACCACCAGCGTCATCGGCGCTTTGAAGCGCGGGCTGGCGCCATTGCGGAACGAGCTGGGCGTGCATGTCTGCGGCGGACGCGGCAGATATTCGCGGCAGACGCCGCACGAGCTCATGACGATCGGCGACCGGGTCGGGTTCGACGGGGCGGCTCTCGCCAGAGCCAGCCGCCTGGTCGCCAAAGTCGACAGCGCCGCGGTGCAGGACGGTTTTCAGCTCTACCTACATGGCTTTATCGTAACCGATGATGCTCATTGGGTCGTCGTGCAGCAGGGCATGAACGGCGCCCTCAGGCAGGCGCGCCGCTACCATTGGCAATCGGAAGGGCTGACGAGCTTTGTCGATGAGCCGCACGCCGCGATCGACGGGCCGGCACAGGGTGAGATCATCAATTTGACCGACCACCGAGCGGAAACATCGCGCCGGGCGCAGATCGAATTGCTCGGTTCGCTCGGGCCGGAAGGGATTACGGGCGAGTTGGCGGCGCTGGAGGTTCGCGCGGCGAAACCGACCCGACCGGCCTGTCCCGCACAGGCAAATTTGCCGCATCTCGATCTGCCGGCGCATCACGATGTCCGCGCCGGTGATGTCGACCGGCGGCGGCTCTACGGCAATCTGGCGGCGGCTGCCGATCGCGGCCCGGCCGACTTCTCGGATCTCCTGCGGACGCCAGGCGTCGGAGCGCGCACCGTGCGCGCATTAGCCATGGTCGCCGAAGTCGTGCATGGAGCGCCGTATCGCTTCACCGATCCGGCGCGATTTGCCTTTGCGCATGGCGGCAAGGACAGGCATCCCTTTCCGGTGCCGCTGCGGGTCTACGACGAGACCATTCGGGTATTGAAGTCTGCCGTTCGGAACGCGAAGCTCGGACGGGAAGAGGAGTTAGGCGCCTTGAAGCGCCTCGATCAGCAGGCGAGAATGCTCGAGCGGCATTCATCCGGCTTTTCGGTCGAGGCGGCGATTGCAGAGGAGTACAAGCGCTCGGCCGTCTACGGCGGGCGATCCGTATTCGGCTGAGGTAAGGTCAGGCGCTGGCCCGCGCCCGCTGGCGGCGGCGCTTCGCCCTCAGCTTGGCTTTCCGCTTATTCGCCCGGATAGTCTTGCTTGATTTGGTCGTCGTCACTTTGCGATCCCGCGATGTTGAGAAGGAAATAGCAGAATGGCGAGCAAAGGCAAGACAGAGGGGGAAACGGCGGCGGCTATTTCCCCGAAGTTCATCCTCGACCGGCGGGATGCGGTGCCGGCTTTGATCGGCCGGCACGAGGACTTTCTGATCGTCAGCGGTCTCGCCGGCACGAGCCGTGACGTGGCGGCATTGACGGGCGACGCGGCGCATACCTACACCATGGCAGGCGCGATGGGAGGGGCCTGCATGATCGGCCTCGGCCTTGCCCTGGCGCAGCCTCAAAGGCGCGTGCTGGTCGTCACTGGAGACGGGGAGCTGCTGATGAATGTCAGCGCCCTCGCCACGATCGCGGTGATGAACGCGCCCAATCTAGCGATTGTCTGCGTCGATAACGGCCACTACGGTGAAACCGGGTATCAGAAAAGCCACACCAGCCTCGGCGTCGACCTCGAAGCAATCGCCGCGGGCTCGGGTATAAGGGCCACTCGCACGATCAGCGCCGAAGAAGAGCTCGCCGCGGGGGGAAGGCTGCTTCGTGAAGGCAATGGCACCGTTTTTGTGTTACTGCGCGTCAAACCGACCGACCCGCCCGCATTCAAGCGCAATATGGTTCCTGGCGCCTGCCGCGTGCGCTTTCGGACCGCCGTGCTCGGCAGCAACTAGGCTAAAACCCGGTGTCGCGCTCCATCATGTTCAGAACCGCCGCTGCGTCCTGCGTTGCCTGGTGGCCCTCGCCGTTGACCCGGCGCTGCATTTCCACGACTTGCCGCTGCAGCGCATAGGCTTCGGCTGTATCCCCTTCTTGCCACAGAATGGCAGCGAGATTGCTCATGGCAGCGAGGCTGTCGGTGTGTTGCTCTCCGAATTCACCGCAGGAGCTCGCGACGACAGCTTCGAGAAGCTCGCGCGCAGTCACGAGATCGCCTTGCGATGCAATGGTCCCCGCGAGATTGTTGATCGCCCGCAAGGTTTCGATATGGGCGTCGCCGAAAAGGACGCGCCGCCCCTCGACGACCTGCTCTTGCAGCCGCCGCGCCTGCTCCAGGTCGCCTTGCGCACCCGCGGTGACGGCCAGCTTTCCGATCGCCTTCAAGGTCTCGGGGTGCTGCTCGCCCAATTGCCGGCGCCGGCCTTCCACGACCTGCTCTTCGAGCTTCCGCGCGGCGATCAATCGGCCCTGCGCCCATAAACAGTCGGCGAGGTCGAGCATGGCGCTAAAAGTCTCGTGGTGATCCTCTCCGAACGCTTTTCGACGCGCCTCCAATAAGCGCTCCTGCCGCTCACAGCCGCCTTGCGGAGGGTTTTGCTCGAAGGCATTCATCATGGAAATAAGGTGCCGTGATCGGCTGCTGCGGGCAAGCGACGGTCAAGAGCGCTGGGACGATCGAAGATTGGCTCCTTCACTTAAACCGACATCAAAGCGACGCCGATTCGATCGCGCTAGCGTTCTCAACAAGATCGTGGCGGCCTCGAAGGTACGCACCCACTCGACGTAACGGTCGGCGATGGTCTCGACTGCTTTCTCGCGAGTGGCGCAGCGCGACCAGCGCGTCCCAGAAGGAGTTGCGGCCGACGGCAAAGCTGATGAACCCGGGCACCGGCGCCGCCGCCCGTAGCCAGTTGATGATGCCGGCCTCATTGGAGCCGCGGCCGAGAATGTTGCAGCCTACCTTGTCACGTCCGTCGCGCCGCGCTGCCGTCGCTACAGCGGCGCAGTCCTCGCGCCGATCCAGCCCCTCGATCTTCCATACATCCGGCTCGACGCCGGCGTTTTGCAGCTCCTTAATGGCGGCGATCATCAGCCACGGCCGCAGATCGTGGTCATATAGGTGCTGTCGCCCTCCAGCCGGTCGGATTGCTCATGCGTCATCGGCAACAGCAATTCGAACATGAAAACCCAGGCCGCTCTTATGGGTGTAGTCCGCCAGCTCGCGCAGCCACGTCGCCTGCCGACGGTTCAGCGCCTCGTCGCTTTCGGGATTGTAGCGCCCCAGCACTTTGACGAAGGTTGGTTTGAATTCGGCTATGTGATCGGCATAGCGATCACCGTATTCGAACTGGAATTCTTCCTGGCCGCTCTTCTCAGCGGGCGCGCAGGTGATCAGGCCGTTTCGGCGCGCGTCGCGAAGGATTGCAGCACCATACTGCTCCCCGTTGTAGTTTCCATCAGCCGAGCTTGGCACGAGATACGCCAGAGCGATCCGAAGTCTTCGTCAGGTCCCGCAGCCACTCGATCTCCGGCGCGGACAGCATGTCTTCGCGGCAGCGCCAGCGCCAGTTGCCGCCGCTTTGGCCCGGCACGTTCATGCGAGCTTCCGCCCCGAGGTTGAGCACATCCTGCAGTGGAGCGATTGCGAGCGCGGCTGATGACGACCACGCCAGCTGCAGTAACGCCGGCGCCGCATCGCTGGTGCGGCCCGCGGGTCGTTTCAGGTAGTCCCAAAAAATTCGCCGTTGGGCGTCGGGCAATTCTTCGTACCACTCGCGTGCCGTGGGATTGTCGTGGGTACCGGTATACACCACCGTGTTAGGGACGTAGTTGTTGGGCAGATACGGGTTGTCTGAATGGCCATCGAAGGCGAACTGCAACACCCGCGTCCCGGGCACGCGGAACTGGTCTCGTAGCGCGTTCACGTCAGGCGTGATCAGCCCCAAATCCTCGGCGATGAACGGCAGACCGCCCAGCTCTCTCTGGAGCGCGCTGAAGAACGCGGCGCCCGCACCCGGCACCCATTGGCCGGATTGTGCCGTCGCTGCCCCGGCCGGTACGTGCCAGGCAGCCGCGAACCCGCGAAAATGGTCCAGGCGGATCGCACCGACGTTCGCCAGCAGGGCGCGCACGCGGTCGATGCACCAGCGGTAGCCGGTCCGGCGAAGGGCGTCCCAGTCATAGACGGGGTTGCCCCAGAGCTGTCCCTTGGCGCTGAAGTAGTCCGGAGGCACGCCGGCGACGACCCGTGGTCTGTGGTGCGAGTCCAATAGGAACAACTCCGGGTTGGCCCAGACGTCGCTCGAATCAGAGGAGACGTAAAATGGCAAGTCGCCAATCAGGCGTATGCCCTTCATACCGGCGTGTTCCCTGAGGCGCTCCCACTGACGAAACAGCAGAAATTGCGCAAAGCAAACCTGCCCGGACTGGCCGGCAAGTTCCCGCCGGGCGAGGGTCAAGGCTGAAGGGGCGCGCTCGACCAGCTCGGCCGGCCATTCGAGATAATAGGCGCCTTTGTACCGTGCCTTCAGCGCCCGGAACAGGGCGTAGTCTTCGAGCCAATGCGATTGCTCGTGGCAGAACTGCTCAAAACCGGGCTGCAGGTCCGGGCGGGCGCCGGCGCTGAAATTGGCCCAGGCCGTTTCAATGAGCCGGTTTTTGAACGGGATGAGGGCGTCGTAGTCGACGAATGCTGCCGAGAAGGAGTGGCCTTCGCGCTCGCTTGCTTGCAGCAGTCCGTCCTCGATCAGGCCGTCCGGGCTGACTAGCAGCTCATTCCCGGCAAAGGATGAGAGTGACTGATAGGGCGAATTACCATACCCCGTAGGACCCAGCGGCAGCGCCTGCCACCAGCTTTGTCCTGCCTCATGCAAGCGGTCGACCCACGCCAGCGCGCCCGGCCCGACATCGCCGATACCGTAGGGTGAGGGCAGTGACGAGACGTGCAGCAGCACGCCGGAGGCTCGATACCCGGGCGGAAACGGGGGAAAAATCTCACGACCGCCGTCGTCGCTCATGTTCAAGGCGTCACACACCCCCTCAGAAGACTTCGGGAATGGCCCTGAACGGGTAGTCGGCCTCTTTGTAGTCGCCGCGGTCCTGCCGTTTCGGCAGCTCGACCTCGGGCCGCGGCAGCTCTTCGTATGGGATGCGGCTGAGAAGGTGGGTGATGATGTTCAACCGCGCCCGCCGCTTGTTGTCGGAGTGGGCGACATACCACGGCGCCCACGAGGTGTCGGTGGCGAGGAACATGTCGTCGCGCGCCTTCGAATCATCGTACCAGCGCGAGTACGATTTGAGATCCATGTCGGAAAGTTTCCAGATCTTGCGCCCGTCATCGATGCGGCCTTCCAGCCGTCTGGTCTGCTCTTCGGGACTGACCTCCAGCCAATACTTCAGCAGGATCACGCCGGAAGCGACGATCGTCTTCTCGACCAAGGGCGTCATCTCCAGGAAATGTCTGACCTCCTCCTCGGTGCAAAAGCCCATCACGCGCTCGACGCCGGCCCGGTTGTACCAGCTGCGGTCAAAGATCACGATCTCCCCGGCCGCAGGCAGGTGTGGGATATAGCGCTGGGCATACATCTGCGATTTCTCTCGCTCTGTCGGCGCGGGAA
>JBARIB010001060.1:0-2328 GCA_049799535.1 Allostellaceae bacterium
GTCCAGCCGCCCTGGCGGTGAACCATGCGGACCGGCCGCATATGGCCGTACAGCGACAGCTCCCCGGCCCGCTGGTGGAAGACCTGTCCATTGACGTGGCCCGCCTGTTCGGAGGCCAGAAAAACGCAAAGGGGGGCGATGGCATCGGCCCGGCTGCGTCGCAGCCGTTCTTCACGCAAAGCCGCCGCTTGCGGATCTTTCGGAGTTGGGACCGCGCGCGTCATGCGCGTATCGGCCGACGGGCAGATCACATTGACGGTGATCCCTTTCGAGGCGTTTTCCATCGCAACGATGCGGGCCAATGCGACGATGCCGAGTTTTGCCGCGCCGTAATTGCATTGTCCGACATTGCCGAGCAGCCCAGAGGTCGAGGAGACCATGATGATGCGGCCGTAGTTCTGCTCGCGAAAAAGGTTTATCGCCGCGCGATTGATGTTGAAATGCCCGGTTAGGTGCACGTCGATGACGGCCTGCCAATCCTCCGGGAACATGTTGTGAAACATCTTGTCGCGCAGGATGCCGGCGGCATCAAACACGATGTGCAAGCCGCCAAAGGTGTCGCGCGCTTGCTGCACCATCGCGAGGCAATCTTCGAACTTCGCCACCGAGCCATAATTGGCGACCGCGTCGCCTCCCGCCGCCTTGATCTGATCGACGATCTCTTGTGCCGGCGTCTGGTCCGAGCCCTCGCCGCTCCCGCTGGTACCCGCGTCATTAATGACGACCTTGGCGCCATGGGCGGCCATCAATTTGGCGACCTCCGCCCCGACACCACGCCCCGATCCGGCGCAAATTGCCACCCGCCCCTCGAGCATGCCCATGAGTCAAGTCCCTTGCCTTGAGTCCGGGCCCGGTTGTCGCGGGCCGTGCGGTCTTTGTCAATCAGGCCGCAACCGACTTTCCAGTGCTCAAAAATGAGCGAATTTTTGCCGGTCTCACAGCCCCAGTTCGCGAAGAATTCTGTCGCGGTCGGCGTCGAGGTCGGGGGCAGGGGGGCGCGTCGGCGGATCGGCAAAACCCGACAACTTCATTGGATTGCCGGCGAGCTTCAGCGGGCCGGTTGTGGGATCATCCACCGAAATCAGCATGTTACGAGCGCCGGTCTGCGGGTGCGCGAGCGCCTGCGCGACGTTGTTCACCGGGCCGCACGGAACACCCGCCGCCTCCAGCACCGTGATCCAGTGATCCGTGCTGCCGGTGCGCAGCACCCCCTCGATTTCGGCACGCAGCGCTTCCTGGTGTTGGTTCCGCAATGCATTGGTCTTGAACAACGGATTCCCGGCAAGGTCGGGGCGGCCGAGCGCTCTGGCAAGCTTGACGAACAAACCGTCATTGCCGGCTGCGATGATGAGGTTGCCGTCTGCGGTGTGGAAGGCTTCGAATGGGGTGATCGAGGGGTGGCGCGCCCCCATTGGTCCGGGAATTTCGCCCGTCGTCGTATAGCGCATGATCGCATTCTCGAGCAGCGCCAGCTGGCAATCGAACAATGCAACATCGACCTTTGTCGCTTCGCCGGTACGTTCGCGGTGCAGCAGCGCGGCATTGAGTGCAACAGCGGTGTAGAGGCCCCCCGCGAGATCGCCGATCGAGGTGCCGATCCGGGTCAGCGGCATGCCGGGATGACCGGTGATGCTCATGATGCCGCCGAGGCCCTGCACGACCATGTCGTAGGCCGGGTAATGCGAGTAGGGGCCGCTATGCCCAAAACCTGAGGCCGCAGCGTAGACCAGCCGCGGGTAGCGCGGGTGGAGGTTCTCCCAGCCATAGCCCAGTTTTTCCATCGTGCCCGGCCGGAAGTTCTCGACGAGCGCATCGGCTTTATCGAGAAGCCGTTCGAACACGTCGCGGCCGGCGGGTGTCTTCAGGTCGAGCGCGACCGACTCCTTGCCCCGGTTGACCGAGGCGAAATAGGTCGATTTGCCGTTCTTGAACGGGCCGTAGTGACGCGCGTCGTCGCCTTGCTGCGGCGGTTCGACCTTGATCACCCGCGCTCCGAGCTCGGCCAGCAGCAAAGTGCAGTAGGGACCCGCCAGGATGCGCGAGAGATCGACGATAATGATACCGGAGAGCGGCCCGGGCTGAGCCATTGCTGCTGATCCTCAATGCGATGCCAGAGCGCTCAATAGCGTAGAGCAGGACGACATCGCAATCAGGCTTGCGCGTGCCTGCTTCGCCGGTTGTGAGCAATCGTGGGCGGGACTATTGTCACATGGCCTCGCGAGCAAGGAACCCAGCAGCAGTTATGGAAAATCGACCCGGACATGGAAACGACGAAGCCGACCAACGCAGGTCGGCGGCGCTGATCGGGTTGATCATCATCCTGGCGCT
>JBARIB010001061.1:0-11066 GCA_049799535.1 Allostellaceae bacterium
GAATTATGCGCTGCTGATCGGGGTCTCGGGTTACCCCTCGCTCCCGGTCGCGAACCGGTTGGAGGGGCCGAGGAACGATGTCGTGCTGTTGCGCGACGTGCTGTCGCAGCATGGGTTGACGCGAGACAATATTCGCGTCCTTGCCGATGGCGTGCCGGGCGCTGAGGAGCCGACCCGGGCGCGGATCATGGAGGCGCTCGGGACACTCGCCGACAAGGTCCGTCGCGACGATTTTGTCTTTGTCTCGTTTTCCGGGCACGGCTCGCAGCAGCCCGACGATCCGGAAAATCCAAACCGCAAGCCGGACGGGCTGAGCTCGACGATCCTGCCGATTGACATCGGCAAGTGGTCTGGACCCGCCAAATCTGTCGAGAACGCGATTACCGACCATCAGTTTGGCGCGGCGCTGAACAAGATCCGAGCAAACGGCGCCTTTGTCTGGGCCGTCCTCGACAGCTGTCATTCCGGCATGATGACCCGAGGCGGCGAGGTCGGCCGCTCGGTTTCGCCTGCCGAGTTGGGCGTGCCGGCCGACGCATTGCAGAAGGCGGCGTCCGACGCAGCTTCGTCCCGATCCCGCGGGGTCGGAGAACAGTCCGAGTTCGATATCTCTAGGAATCCAGCGGCGCATGTTTCCGGCATCGCCGGCTTCTTTGCGGCGCAGAGTTACCAGGAAGCGCCGGAGATGGCCTTGCCACCGGCGAACGCCGAGCAGAAGCCCTATGGCCTCTTCACCTTCACCCTGGCTCATCTGATCGAGCAATACCCGCACATCACCTATGAGCAGCTCGATCAGCGCATTCGTCAGGAATATGGCCGCCTCAACCGCTCCTTCCCAACGCCGTTGGCGCTCGGCGAATTGACCGCCCGGATCTTTGGCGCACAGCCCGGTCCGGAGATCCGCCAATGGCAGATCGAGATCGGCGCGGGCGGACCCGAGATCGCCGCCGGTAATGTGCACGGGCTGGGACCGGGTTCCGTGCTGGCCGTGTTGCCGGAGCCGACCTCCGATCTCAGCGCTGCGATCGGCTATGTCGAGGTCAAGAGCGCGACGGCCTTCCGCAGCCGATTGCAGCCTGTCGCGCACGAGGGCAAAGCCCCGCCTGCAAGCGATGAGATCAAACCCGGCTCTTATGCCCGCCTGGTGCAGGCGAAGCTCAATCTCGAGCTGACCGTGTCCCGGCCGCCGGAATTGACCAAGCCGTCCGCTCGGGAGCAAGCGCTGTGGCAGGCAGTGCAATCCGTCGCGATTTCTCCCGCCAACCGCGCCCAGCTCCGCTGGCTCGGCCCCGATGACCCCGCCGATGCCCGGCTGCGGATTGCTCACGACAAGCTCTGGTTTCTGCCGTCGGGGTCGACGTCGCCTGAGGATCTCTCGGGGATACCCTTCGTCGAGGCCGCGGGGAGCATCGAGGATACCAGCAGCCGCATCGCCGAGGGGCTGTTCAAGATCGCGCGGGTCCATACCCTGCTCGAGTTGGGCACAGCTCTGCGATCTTCCGAGGATCTCGGTATCGAGGTGGCGCTGTCCTTGCGGCGCGCAAATTACGGCGAGGCGCCGCGACCGCCGGACTGCGCCGATAGGGAGTTAGAAAAGCCCGTCGCCCTCGGTTTAAGCGCGCTTCCCGAATTACGCCAATGCGACGAGGTCGATATCCAGATCCGTAATGTTTCGGATGCACCGATCGACGTGACCGTGCTCTATATCGACAGCGCCTACGGCGTCACCGCGCTCTATCCCAAGGAGAGCGATGAAGGAAATCGTATCGTCTCCAGTGGCATCAAGAAGTTGCCGATCGAAATACGAACCCTGGACGCGAAAGGCAGAACCACCACGACCGGGACCGAGCGGGTGATCTTTTTTGCCGTCAAGGGGAGACCGGGTCATCAGATGGCGAGCTTTCGCTTTCTTGAACAGCCGTCGCTTCCGGTCACGAGGTCGGAGCCCCTGCAGAAGCGGGGGCTAGAGGCCGCCTCGTTGATCGAGCTGTTGGAGCAGGCGGTCTATGAGCCGACGCGCGGTCCTCCCGCGGTCTTGCAGAATCAGATCGCCGACAGCGCGATCAGCATCATCGATTGGGCCATCCAGCCGGAACCGGCAGCCGCATCAGGGGATGAGTCGCGCCGCATCGGGCCGTGACCGGCGATCTCGCTTGCCTATCGCTTTTCCTCTGCGACGGCGAAATCGCGCACCGCCCGCGGCCGGACGGAGATCGGGTGCTGCTGATCCCTGGTCAGCTTGCCGACGCGCTCCTCCAGCCAGGTATCGAGAAAATTCACCGTAATCAAGCCGTTGCGGTAGAAACCCGGGTCGGCCTTGCCGGTCAGCGCCTCGATCAACGCCTCGCTGAAGGCGCCGTGGCCCCACTCGTCCCGCTCAACGGCAAACTCCCGCCCGGTCGAGGCCGCGAACACCACAAGCCCGTTCTCATCGCTCGACAGAGCGTTGGCGACCCCGTTGATGTCAGGTAAGCCGGCGCCCCCGCCGACCGAGACGCTGCCCGAATGGCACGTATCGAAGAAGAACAGCGCCTTGCCCGCCACCCGCGATAGGGTCTTTGCCAACTCACTGTTGGGCAGACCCGTCATTTTCAAATTGTTGGGATCGCTGTCCTGCGCGAGAAAGTAGTATTCGCCGAACTTGTCGTTCATGCCGTGGCCCGCCAGGAACACCATCGCCACATCCTGCTTCATCGTCGTCTCCTCGAGCCACTCGAGGCCTTTCAGAATCGCGTCCCGTGTCGCCTCTCCGTCTAGCAACAGCTTGGGCACCACCTCGCGGTAGAGTCCGCCCTCTTGCTCTTTGAACGCGGCAACCACACCCGCCGCATCCTTCGCCGAATAACGCAGCTTGAGGGTGTCATCGCGATAGGCGCTAACCCCGACTGCCAGCAGGAAAAGCCGCCCGTTTGGCGCGGTGTGCGGTCTCTCGCCCTTCCATATCACCTTGACGTTTGCCGCCTCGCCGGCGCGCTCCCCGGCCCGGGCGATCAAGCTGATCGTTTCGTCCTGCTCCAGCGGGACCATGATGCTGCCTTCGCGCTCCGCGCCCGGAGCGGCCGGGCCATCTTCCAGCCGCACTGCGCCCCGCTCTCCTTCGAGCGGCCGACCATCGATCTGCACCTGCACTCCGGTCACCCTCTCGCCGGAGGGCGAGCGGACGAGGTACCGCACTTCGACCGTCGACCCGCTCACCGCCGCCCCGTCACGAGGCGACAGGATCGTCACAACCGGCGGCAGGCGAAAAGGCGTGCTCGGCGCCGCGGGTGTCCCGGCTTGCTGCAACGCCTTGCCGACGTCGAGTGTCTGCAACACCGCGCTGACAGCCGCCGGCCGATAAAACCGCTCGCGAAAGCGGCTCACCGGGAAAAAGTCGGCGGCTTTGTCGAGACCGCGATTTACATGCCAGCCGATCAGGTCCTCGCCGCCGGGCGAGGCGTCGTAGTATCCTTCGGGCGTGAACAGCACCCATCGCTTACCATCGCGATCGGGGAACAAGGTCAATAGCCGCTTCCCGTCTTCGGAGCGGTACCAGCGGATTGTCCCATTCCCGAGCGCCGCAACGACCGTCCGGCCATCGCCGCTGATGTCGACAGCCCAGACGGGAGCGGGGACCCGCTCCCGCCAGATCTCCCCGCCGCCGCTGCTGAACCGGCGCACGTACCATTCGGTGCCAAGCACGAACGATCGCCGGTCCTGGGCGATGGCGAGACTGCGGGAAATTTCGTTCTTTTCTAGCACGAGCGGCTTTCCGGCGACCGTGGGCGCGACCTCGTTTTGCCAACCCCGCACCGGCAGGCTCGCCAAGTCGGCCGACATCATGTCGCCGGGTGCGCTTGCGCTGTTGAGCGTCCGTGCAGCGACATCGAACCAGACTGGCTTGCGGCCACCCTTTGCGAGGCCGAAAGCAACATGTGCTCCGTCCGACGACAAGCGCAATTTCTCGATTTGCCCACGAAGATCAGCGATATCTGGCTCACGGTAGAGAACCCGACTCTGTCGTGCGTCGTATCGACCGACAGCCGGGTCGGCGGTGACATAGACAAAACCGCCGTCGCCAAGCGCAACGATGCCCATGACCGTCCCGTCCGCGGCCGCGAGCGTCGCGCGCTTCGCCCAACGGCTGTCGGTCCAACGGAAAATCGGTGACCCGGTAGTGGCAGACCAATGCGTCCCGCCAGCAAGCAGCGTTCCGTCTG
This sequence comes from Allostellaceae bacterium, assembly GCA_049799535.1. Lineage (GTDB taxonomy): Bacteria > Pseudomonadota > Alphaproteobacteria > ATCC43930 > CGMCC-115725 > AP-15. The sequence goes on from JBARIB010001061.1 coordinate 4,200, forward strand.
CGGCCCACGCGACTTGGCCGAGGTTGCCGCCGGTCAGACCCGAAACATTCGCTACGGCGACGCGGTGTAGCTCCGGAACTGAGAGAACGTCGACGTTGAGCATGTCGGTGTAACCGACCGCAAGCGCGTTGCCATTAGGGGAGAAAGCCACCGTCTCGAGACGCGCATCCCGCGGTGCCTTCGCTTTCGCGACGGGCTGGAGCTCGGGATTGTATAGGCGGATATTTCCGTCGAACGCGGTCACCGCCAGCCGCCCGGTGCGGTCGAAGGCTAGGCCATACACCGCGCCTGCATAGTCGGCATCCCTAGAAACCTCACGCCATTCATTCGTCTCAAACAGGCGAATCCCGTTCGCGCCCAGGAGTCCGGCCGCGACATAACGCCCGTCCGGCGACCAGGCGAGCCGATTGACGGCCTCCGGAAGTCCGCCGACACGCTTTACGAGCTGGCCGGTCGAGGTTTCGAACACGTAGAAGCTGCTTCCCTTTTCACGCTCGAACCCCGTCGAGCCTGCGGTGACGATGAAACGGCCATCCGGCGACATAGCCACGGAAAAAAGTCGCCCCTCAGCGCCTGGTCCAATCTCCGGGCGCAATACTCGGATCAGCTCACCGTTCGACAGCGACCATAGGCGCGCCGTCCTGTCATCCGAGACGGTAGCCAGTATTTTCCCACTGCCGTCGACCGCGGCGGCCCGAATAGGCCCAGTGTGCATGCCGGTTTCAAGGCGCAATATCGGCCGCACCTGGAGCGGCTCCTGGGCCAGTGTCGGTCCGGCAAATGACAATGCCAACGCGGCAAGGGCTACGTACCACACTCCCCTGATCATCAGTGAGACATCCGATCTAGCCATGCCACCCTAATCTGACACGGCACGTTACATTTTGCGACAGTTCGCACGTCTATGGATATCTATTCTTGTCTCGATGCGGTCGCGATGGTCGGAGCCGGTGGTTCCCGGAGTTGCCGATCGATGCACTACTCGTTCTGTCGCCCGAACCCCGGACATGGGGAAGGTTCTGATGTCTGGGGGTATGGATCATCAGCTTCCGGTTACTGGTGGTGCAATTGACCCAGCGCTCGCTCTATCTAAAGATCTCCCTAAAGATCTCCGCTGACACTGCTCGACGATAGCGCCACCCTGGCGATCTTGCCTGAGCAGCCGATGCCAGGTGCGCGAAAATTTTTCACGAGTTACCGGCCGGCACTGCGCCGGGGGACGTTCGGCACTGCTTCGACCTCGAGACGATCGTCGATTTGCCGACACCGGTCGGCACCTTTGATGACGCCGCCAACGCTGCGGCGCAATCCCGGTGCGCGTCGTGCTCGGAGAACACACGGCGTGCCTACCGCTCGGCCGTTGCGCGAAGCCTACTTTGCGAACGTTGGGGGCGCGCGACGCGCTTAGACATCGCCGCGCTGAACGCACTTAATCTTAAATCTGTTTTGGTGGCTGGGGGACTAGGATTCGAACCTAGACTGGCGGAGTCAGAGTCCGCTGTCCTACCGTTAGACGATCCCCCATCCGAGGGCAAGAGCCGACCCAGAATTGGGCCGGCCGCCAGCAAGGAATGATACCACAACGGCCCGGCATTGGGTAGGGGAACCGTCGGCGCCTATGACTGGCACGGTCCCAAAAATTTGCGGGAGTTTTGATTCGGTGGCCGCGCTGCGCTACATTGAAAGGTCATACTTGATTGCGATGGGTTGCTGGCCGTGGAAAAGGCGCTCGGCACATCGGATGCCGCGGGCGGGGCCATCGGCGCCGCTCAGGGCCGGTTGCTGGCTGGCGCCGCCTCGCCAGGCCGAGAGTTGGAGACCGGGTTGCCGACCGAGCATTTGGCTCCGCCGACCTTCAGGCCCGCGGCCTCGCTGCGACCAATCGCGCAGCGGTTCGCGCCTCTATATGCCGCACTCGACCTCGGCACCAATAATTGCCGGCTGCTGGTCGTGCGGCCGGCGGGCGCCGGGTTTCGCGTCGTAGATGCGTTTTCACGTATCATTCGGCTCGGCGAGGGGTTAGCGGCCACCGGCGCGCTCTCCGAGGACGCCATGGCACGAGCCCTAGACGCGCTCAAGGTCTGCGCCGACAAGATCGCCGCCCGCAGCCTCGCTGCGGGCCGCTATGTAGCAACCGAAGCCTGCCGCCAGGCAACCAATTGTGATTTCTTTCTCGATCGGGTGCGCAGCGAAGTCGGGCTAGAGATCGAAATCATCTCGAGCCCGGAGGAGGCTCGCCTCGTCGTATCGGGTTGCGCTCCGTTGCTCAACCCCACCATTCCCTACGCGATCGTCTTCGATATCGGCGGCGGCTCGACGGAGATCGTCTGGCTGCGGCTGTGGGGCGGGTACGGCCGGCGCCGGCGGCCCCAGATCATCGGTTCGGTGTCGCTTCCGTTTGGCGTGGTCACATTGACCGATCGCTTCGGCGGCACCGAAGTTGCGCCGGCGACCTACCGCGCGATGGTCGCCGAGGCAATGGCGGCTTTGGCGCCCTTCGAACGCCAGCAAGAGATTCTGCGGCGTGTCCGGACCGGTAGAGTGCAGATGCTGGGCAGCTCCGGGACGGTGACGACGCTTGCCGGCATTCATCTGGCATTACCCCGTTACACGCGCGCACTGGTTGACGGCAGTGTGTTGACCTTCGAACAAATTTCCGTCGTATCGGCCCATCTGGCCGCTCTCGATCTCGCCGGCCGCGCCGCCAATCCCTGCGTCGGCCGCGAGCGTGCCGATCTCGTGCTGAGCGGGTGTGCGATCCTCGATGCGATCTGCGCGACATGGCCGGTGGGCCGTTTGCGTGTCGCTGACCGCGGGGTCCGCGAGGGAATTCTCTTCGATCTGATGCGGTGATGGCAGGGGAGGGCGGCCGCTCCCAGGGCCGGGGACGTCGCGGCTCGGCCAGCCCCGATGCGTTTGCGACCCGGCCTGCGGCGGTGCGGGTGCGCAGCGCCGGCCGGCGCAAGCCATCCTCGGCCGAATGGCTGTCGCGTCAGCTCAACGATCCTTATGTCGCCGCGGCGCGTCGGTTCGGCTATCGATCGCGCGCTGCCTTCAAGCTGATCGAACTGGACGACCGCTTCCGCCTGTTGGCACCCGCCCGACGGATTGTCGATCTCGGTTGCGCGCCGGGAAGCTGGACGCAGGTCGCGGTCGAGCGCGTCGGCGCGCTTTCCGGGCGTGGCTCTGTTGTCGGCGTGGATATTGCCGAGACCGCTCCGGTTCCAGGCGCGACAATCTTGCGCGGTGATGTCCAGGAGCCCGATATCGCGGCGGCGATCCAAGCCGAACTCGGCGCCCCCGCCGATATTGTGCTGAGCGACATGGCACCATCGACGACGGGACACGCAGCGACGGATCATTTGCGGATCGTCGCGCTCGCCGAAGCGGCTTTGGTGGTCGCCTCGCAGATCCTCAAACCGGGCGGCGCCCTTGTCTTAAAGGTGTTCCAGGGTGGCGCCGAGGGGGCGCTACTCGCGCAGCTCAAGCGAGACTTTGTGGAGCTGCGCCACGCCAAGCCGCCGGCAAGCCGCGCCCAGTCTGCTGAAACCTATGTCGTTGCGAAAGGGTTTCGCGGCAGCGGGTTGGCCACCCGATAATCGGCTATGCGGCGTCACTACTGGGTAGGCCGAGCCACAGCCGCGACGCCACTGTTGACACCAAAACACAATGCCGCACACCTCAATCGATGTGCGGTGACTCAGCGCTCGGACTCGTTCTGCTCGTCCCATATGGAGTAGTACAGATCCAACACACACTGGCCGAAGGCGTCAGTGCCGGGGTCGATACCGACGTCGGCGCAAGCCAGACGCGCCTGCGCCCAGGCGCTCTCGGTGGCATTGGCGCTCCGAGTGGCAACCATCGCGAGCATTGCGGCAAAACAGCAAGCCAAGATAATCCGTGACATGGCATCCTCCAGTTTCAAGGGGTGTATGAGGCCAGACCATTGGCCTTCAATGCGCAGCGGGGTAGTCTGCGTTTACCACGCAGACTGCATAGGCCGGCGTACCGGGATCGAGCCCCTCCCGGGCGCAAGCGCTGCGGTCTGTCGAGGCCAATCGCGCCCGGTCCAACGCAGATAGCGACTTGTTTAGGCTCCTGATGCAGGTGTCGTAGAGGTCTCCAGGTGGATGGAGTCCCATGACGACGGAGCAGGCATGCTGCTCAAGCGCCATTCGCGGCGAGGCTTCTGCAGCAGTGGCAAAGGTATTGGCAGAGGCGAGGAGAGCGATCGCCGCCGCCGCTCCGATGATTTTCGCCGAATCCGTGACCCGGCGACCAAATCGACGATACCCTTGCGTCTGGGTAACGTTGGACAGTGTAGGACGAAACATGTGTTGGTTTCCTTTGCTGCCGCCGGGCCAGGGACCAAACGTTTTGTATGGTCGGACTGGCTCGTGCCAGCCTGATTTGGTCCTGACAATTATACGAACTAGACTTACGAAAACTCATGTTACGGTAGACAAAACGTAATGATCGGCATACAGACCGTCATCCGACGGCAGTTCATGCGGTCAGTCGATTCGGAAGCCCCACTTCGCCAGGGAACAACGATATGACGCTTGATCAATTGCAGATCTTCATCGCGGTTGCCGAACGCGAACACGTCACGCGTGCGGCCGATGCTCTCGGACTTGCACCCCCGTCGGTGTCAGCGGCAGTGGCGTCGCTCGAACGGGAGTTCGGCACAAAGCTGTTCCATCGTGTCGGACGCGGCATTCTTATGCCGGAGGGAGGAAGGCTGCTGCTCGACGAAGCGCGCGCCCTGGTCCGCCGCGCCGACGCAGTAAAGCTTGCGATGCACGAGTTCACTGGTCTCAGCCGCGGGCGTCTGCCGATCAAGGCGAGCCAGACGATCGCCAGCCACTTCTTGCCGCCGAGATTGGTCGAATTTCACCAGGCTTATCCCGGCGTCGCTTTGGCGGTTTCCGTCGGCAATTCGACCGAGGTCGTCGATGCAATCATCAGGGGTACCGCTGAGCTCGGCTTTGTCGAGGGTCCGGAGGAGGAAATGCGGGATCCTCGGCTCGCCATCGAATTGATCGGCAGGGATGACCTCGTAATGGTCGTGAGCGGCACCCATCCTTGGGCGGGGAGGGAGAAACTGTCGACTAACGACTTAACCGCGGGTAAATGGGTTCTGCGCGAGGATGGCTCCGGGACGAGGGCCGCTTTCGTCAATTCTGTAGAGACACTCGGCGTGTCTTATGGCGACCTGAATATTGCCATCGAACTGCCGTCCAATGAGGCGGTTCTCGCCGCGGTCCTAGCAGGTGCCGGAGCCACAATTTTGTCTGCACGCGTGTGCGCCGACGCCGTCAAGGCGGGTACTCTGAAACAGCTCCCGATTTTCCTTCTGCCGCGGGCCTTTTTTGCGGTGCAGCACGCTGACCACTATCGCTCACGTGCGGTCTCGGCATTGCTGGAGATTATTCGACCCCATGCGGCGGTATGAGTCTGGAGACCGGCACCGCTTTCCGTCGGCAGTTGCAACCTCGGCTGCGATGTCAAAACGCGACTTGGACGCGGCCGGCAAGTGTTTCGAATTTCTGGCCGATTTGCGTTGTCCCCGCGGAATTCAGCTTGTCGATCATGGTGTACTGGAATTGCATCTCCAACCGGATCCAGTCGTTCGGATACCAGCTGAGCGCCGCGCCGAAGATCTGTTGGTAGCCGCCAAAGATACCGCCGGTGACGCTTTGCGATACGCCGGGAGAGACATTGCTGTTCAAATTCATGACGCTCCAGCGCGCGCCCAACTGCCATGCGCCGATGCCGGGCGACAAGCCGTTCTCGTTGATTATGAACGGATCCTCGACCTTCGGTCTCGCGAACGCGGCCGAGCCGACATTGTAACGGAACGGCTCTCCGGTGATGTTCCAGCCCGCCTCGACATAGCCTCCGTTGAAACCGAGACCGGGCGCCGGCACGCCTGGCAATTTCGATTGGGTATCATTGATCTGATAGTACCCACCCTGAAGCAGTAGATTGCGCCAATTTATTGCAGCCTCCCCGCCAATAACACTGGCGCTCGAGCTCGACAGGTTTCCGGTGCTGATCAGGCGGTTCTGGTCAGCTGCGCGATCCTCGGGGCGATCCTGAAAGCTCAGCGTGGTGCGGTTGACGCCGGCCGTGCCGCTGGCGTTGATGTTCGGGTGGAACACATACTCGCCCGAGAAATCCAGGTGGAGGTTCCAATCCTTGTCATAATAGGGGCGTCCTGCCAGGCGCCCGACCATCCCGAGCTGCTCGCCATTGAGCAGGTTCGAGGTTTGCGCCCCGTAGGAGGAGCCCGTCAAAGCCACGGCCGCGAAATAACTTCCGGTCGACCCCCATGGCAAAGAAATGTCGTTCGACGCCTTGAGGCCGGGAATGGTGGCGCGGGCGTCGCCCGCGGCCACGTTGCGCGAGATTTCGATAATGCTCGGCCGCTCCATCAGCAGGAAATCGTTCGAGCTCTGCGAGTCGTAAAGCGAGAACCACGGCTTGAAATATCCGATGGTGGCGGTTACCGGCTTGAACCCGGTGAAGTTCAGGTTGGCTTCGTATAAATATTGGGAGGTGTTTACGCCTTCGGGTGAGCCGCCGAAATCGGGCGTGATGTTGAATGTAAAATCGTCGTACTTTGCGACAAAGAATATCTGCCCTCGGCGCAAGTTGACGCCGTTATTGAGGTCAGGGAACTGCGTATTCGAGTTCGGGTTCTGGTAATAGGTACCAAGGTCGAATTGTGTCTGGCTGCCGATGGCGAAAGACATGCGGCCATCCGAGGAGGAGATTGTCGGTCGCCCTCCGGGGAACCCCACCTCGACGCCTTTGGCCGCGGCGACAGCGGTCGGCGGGGGAGCGGCCGCGGCCGCTTGCGCC
>JBARIB010001062.1:0-1695 GCA_049799535.1 Allostellaceae bacterium
CTGGTCGCCCATCCCAAAGAGGCGCATACCGTTCTCGCAGGGGGCGATACGGGCTTGTTCGTGAGCCACAATGGCGGGGCGCGGTGGGAGCGCATCACCGCCAATGGGGCCAATGGGGCTCTGCCAACGATCTGGTCGCTGACCATCGACCCGGTCGATCCCAATATTCTCTTTGCCGGCACGCGCCCGGCTGCCGTCTATCGCTCGCGAGATGGGGGACTGCAGTGGGAGAAATTAGCTGTAGACCTCGCCCGCGAGTGCTCGATCGGCACACCCTTCGTGACGAGCGTCATCGTCGACCCCGACGATCATCGTATGGTCTGGGCCGGGGTAGAAATCGATGGCGTCTTCCGCAGCCCTCGACGGTGGGGACACTTGGACGCACCTCGAGACGGGTTTGTATGACCCGGATATTCACGCCGTGACGATTGCGGCGACGCAGCCCAAGCGCCTCTATGCCAGCACGGCTCGCGAAGTGTTTACCAGCAGCGATCTGGGCGAAACCTGGCAGCCCTTGGGCATCAACGAGAAATGGCCGCTGCCCTATGCCCGCGGCATGGTGGTCAAGGCCGATGATCCCGGCGTGCTGTTCGCCGGCTGTGGCGAGACCACGACGGGTGAAAAAGGGCACGTGCTCCGCACCACAAACTTCGGCCAGACCTGGGAGATCCTGCCGCTCCCGACGCAGCCAAATGCCACTGTGTGGGGTCTTGCCACGCATCCCGCCGACGCCAACCGCATCGTCGCGTTCAGCCTGTTCGGCGAGGTGTACGTCAGTGAGGACGCCGGCGCGTCCTGGCGCAAGATCGCGCGTGAATTCGGCGAGATCAGGGCCGCAGTCTGGCTGCCAAACTAATTTTTTACGGAATGGTACGCTTTTGGACCTCCTCAGTCTCGTGCCGCCAGCAAGACGATGCTTACCGAGGCTGCGGAAGCAGGCATGCGGATACGGCGGTATCCAATACCCTTGCATTCAGTTTCTCACCGCTGATGGCGTGCTGGTCGATAACGCGAGTTTCACATGCCGACGCGGATCAACACCAAGCTCAGCACCGGGAAGCAATCGCTAGCACTATGAAGGAGCCATAGTAATGGCAACCAAGAATGATCTAAAGGGGTGGGTGGTTCAGGCGCTAACCGCCCAAGGCGGCGAAGCGCCCATATTGCTGCCGTTGCAAAGCATGTCTGGGATAACCATGAAGCGGAGCTCAGGGCATCAGGTGAGCTCTTTTACACGTGGCAATACGATTTACGATGGGCGGCCAATGAGCTTAGAGCTGAAGGTCACCTTCAGCCAAAACCAAAGGGCGATAGGGAGCCGTGGCGGCTTCCCAATACTGCGGCTCGCTTCTAGCCATCGGCGCGCAAGTCCAAAAGCGTACAGTCCGATTTTTTATGGCGATCAAGGATGAAGACGTGATTGCTGGGCCAGCTAGCGGCGATGTGAGAAGCAGCAAAGCTCATTGGAGCTGCGCGGGGCCGCGCAGATCCGCGCCCACGGGTTGGCTACTGCCCGTTGCAAAGCCTCAACGGTCGCGGCCCATTGCACTCGCCGTTGCTCGCCCAAGGTGGTGCCGAAGTTCGATGAAGGTGTGAAATCGACTCTCTGCAGCAGATGGCAGCAGGGTTTGCCGCGGGGCCGGACCTCGCCGGCTCCTCGGGAGCCGGTATAGCCCGCAGTTGCCCCATTCCAGA
>JBARIB010001063.1:0-1617 GCA_049799535.1 Allostellaceae bacterium
AGATCACATCAAACCAGCGGGCGACCCGCCACCCCGGCCGACTTCAATCGGAACGGCCGGCCGGCTTCGATCGGAACAGGTGGCCGACATCAATCGGAATGCCCGGCCGACATCATCGGAATCCGCAGGCCAGGCTCGATCTTGCCGCTCATGTTGCCGGCAACGGCAATAAACAGGGACAGAATACCGGCGATGACCAACAGCGTACCCGTCGGCGCCGTCAGCACCTTCTCGATCAGGGCGCCGATGCTGCCAAACATCCGCAACCCCCCGATAGTCGATCATGTCTGCGAGCCCGTTATGTCCCGCAATATCGGCCGACAGGATCGCGGCGAGCCGGCGGGTCTGGCTCATTCTGCCTCGCCCGCCGCCAACCGCAGGCCCGATAGGAGCAGCTCGCGGTCCTCGCGATTGCGGAGGGGGTGTGGAAATTTAGGTATTGGGGCGGAGGTGATCTCTCCCAGCCGCGCGATCGTCTCCCGAGCCTCATCAAGGCGCCCCAAATGCGCGTAGCAGGCTGCAAGGTATCGGTATGGGGTCGGGAAGCTCGGTACTTCCTGGATCGCGAGGCGGAGTTTCGGTACAGCGTCTTCAAAACGGCGGCTAACGAAATGCGCGGCGCCGACCACATAAAAAGGTGAGGCGGTTTGGCTGCGCGGGCTGAGCCGCTGAGCCGCTTCGGCGTGCTCGATCGCTAAATCCGGTTGGCCAGCCCAGAGCCTGAGGCAGCTGCTGATGAACCAGCCGCGCGCAAAGCTCGGGTTGAACGCAAGAGCGCGATCGACCAATGCCGTCATCGTGTCGATGTCTTCCCCGAAACACGCTAGTGCGAAAGCCGCGTTGGCCAATGTGCCCGGATCATCCCTCGCAACCTCCAGCGCACGCCGGGCGAAATCGACGCCACTGCGCCGCTCTGCATCTGCGTCCTCGCCTGAATCGTCATTGACAAGACGGAGGCAGCAGATCGCCGCCAAAGCGAGCGCCGGGCCATAGTTCGGATCGTGGGCGATCGCGTGTCTGAGGAGGGCGAGAGCCTGCGACATGTTTCTCGCCGAGGTGAATATGATCGCGTATGCGCGCAGATAGATATCGTAGGCGGTCAGATCGTTGGTTGGGCGGCTAGCGGACCGAGCGGTCTCGGCGGCCTGCAAGGCGGGTTCGATGACGCCGGCGACGCTGATCGCGACCTTGTCCTGAAGCTCGAACACATCTTCGAGCGAGCCGTCGAAATGGTCGGCCCAGAAATTTGTGCCGGTTTCGGCTTCGATCAATTGCGCGGTGATCCGAACGCGACCGCCGGCCTTGCGCACCGAACCTTCGAGCACATAGCGAACGCCGAGTTCACGGCCGACCTGCTTCACATCTACCGTCTGGCGCTTGTATGTGAAGCTGGAATTGCGAGCGATGACAAAGAGCCAGCGGATGCGCGAGAGCGCCGTGATGATCTCCTCGACCATACCGTCGGCGAAATATTCTTGTTCCGGGTCGCCGCTCAGATTTACGAAGGGCAGCACTGCGATCGATGGCTTGTCGGGGAGCGGCAGCACGGGTGGCTCGGCAGCCCCCACCCGCGCGCCGAGCGCGCTTCCCTCCCCCGCATGCGGGGGAGGGTTAGGG
>JBARIB010001064.1:0-1652 GCA_049799535.1 Allostellaceae bacterium
AACCCACGCAGTCTCCGGCGCCGGCCGCCCCGCCGGCAGCCGCATCCTCTCCGACGGCATCGCAGCCCGGTCCGGGCAAGTCCATGGAAGAACGGGTCGAGAACCATATCAAACAACTGCACGCGCAATTGCAGATCACGCCTGCCGAGCAGCCGCGGTGGGATCAGTTCGCCCAGGTCATGCGCGAAAACGCCCGCGATATGGATCAGGCTTTCTTGCAGCGCGCTCAGCAGTACCCGACAATGAACGCGATGCAGAACCTGCAGTCCTACGAGAAGATGGCCGAAGCACACGTCCAGCATCTGCAAAAGCTGGTCCCGGCCTTCGACAACCTCTACAACTCGATGCCCGAGGAGCAGAAAAAGCTGACGGACCAGGTGTTCCGGGCCAATGCGGCGCGGCACGCGGCGCAATCGCATCATGGCGCGAACGCGACAGCGACAGCAAAATAAAACGGTGTGTGCAAGCGCACCGGCTCCGGGAAAGCGCGAGAGCGCCGATCCCTTCATGAGCTGATATCGATGCCGGCAGCGAGCTTATTCTCCGATCTAAGTCAATCAGTGCCCATGCTCGGCGCGGCGGCCGCCTCTTGAAGGTCAAGCCGCCCCAGTGCACGATCATTCCCTCCCAGCTAAGGAGGCATCAAGAATGCTGGTACGCCATCGGGAACGGCATCGCATGGGTCATACCGGCTGGTTGCGCGCAGCAGTATTGGGCGCGAACGACGGCATCCTTTCGACCGCGAGTCTGGTGTTGGGTGTCGCGGCGGCGCATGCGACTCGCAGCAACGTGTTGGTCGCCGGGATCGCCGGCCTGGTCGCTGGGGCTATGTCGATGGCCGCGGGTGAGTACGTGTCTGTGCACTCACAAGCAGACACCGAACAGGCCGACCTTGCGCGTGAGCGCGCGGAACTCCGAGCAGACGACAAGGGCGAGCATAAGGAACTGATGGCAATCTACGTTGGTCGTGGCCTCGATCCCTCGCTCGCAGAACAGGTCGCCGACCAACTCATGGCCCATGACGCCATAGGCGCGCATGCTCGCGACGAACTCGGCATGTCCGAGACACTTAGAGCCCGTCCAATTCAGGCTGCGCTCGCGTCGGCCAGCAGCTTCGCTGTTGGAGCCGCCATGCCTCTCTTCATTACCGCCTTAGCCCCGGAAGCAAGTCTGATTATCTTCGTGTCTGGCACTTCACTGCTCTTCCTGGCACTTTTGGGTGCGTTGGCCGCGCGCGCCGGCGGCGCAAGTGTCATCCTGAGCATAATACGGGTCACGTTCTGGGGTGCGCTGGCGATGGGGATTACCGCAGGCGTCGGGGTATTGTTCGGAACCGTCGTATAAGCGCGAGTAAACGACGCCGGCGCCAGAGGGATTGCCGATGACATCGGATAGCGGGCCCGAGCGGAAATTCTGGCAGATCGCGCTCGCCGATCTCGAGCGGCAGCTCAGGGCCAGTCCAAACGGTCTCAGCTCCACCGAGGCCGCCGAGCGGCTGCTCCGCTATGGCCCTAACACCCTGGAGGAGCGGCGGCGTCTGTCTCTGCCGCTCAAATTCCTCAGTCGGTTCCGCAACCCGCTCGTGATCATTCTGCTGGCGGCGGCAGTGATTTCTGCGCTCACCGGCGATCTGACTAGCTGCATCATCATTT
>JBARIB010001065.1:0-1622 GCA_049799535.1 Allostellaceae bacterium
CTAAAACACCAGCAGTCCGGAACGAGTCCGAGCCAGCCGCTAGGCAGCCGCTTCGATCGAGGCGGAGTCGTCTCATCGCGGGTGGCGGACTGTTGCATCGTCCCGGCCGTCCGCGAGTCGACACGGCGCAGGTTGCGCCGCGCGCCGTAACCGTGCTGCTTTCGCAGGCGATGCGGCTGCGGCAGTCGCCAGCGGCCGAGGAGCGGAGCAGTAGTCGACGGACGCAACGCCTCGCTGCCGGAAGGCACAACGACATCAGCGCCGCAGCCAGCGGGGCGCTGCTGATGGGTCGTGAAAGCAGCCACCGCGATGGCGCTACCGCTCCAGGCGTAACCGGGCCATGGCGGAGACGATCCCTGCGCGACCGCTTTGGGGCGGGAGGGGAGCAGTTTCGCGACGGCGGACGAGCCGCCGCATCCGGTTTGCCAGGAGCGCCGGGTTCGAACGTGCTGGCACGATCGCATTCGTGTTCGCGCCGGTGCCGAGCGTGCGTGTGCTTCCGCGACAACGCGCTCCGCCGCGGAGTCAGTGCCGATGTATGCCTCCTCCAAGAGACAGCGTGCTAGCCGAGATGCTGGCGCGTCATTTCAGATGACCTACAGGCTGCGCGTCGAAGGCGCTCGAGGCGTGTCGTTCGCCCGTCTGTCCCTCGACGCTAGAGCGCGCCGTCCGGGATCACACCACGCTCCACCGCGGCGACCTGCACGGCCGTGAACGGCGCGTCGGCGAGGTTCTCGTACTCGTGATACGCCCGGAAGAGATGCGAGATGAAACGCATCCGCTGGGTGAGGATCGACCAGTCCTCAGCGCCGCAGGCGTCGAGCGCGGGCGGTAGCAAACCGTACTTGCCGACCAGGGCACGCAGGTTCGGGTTGTCGATCACCGTCAAGTCGGCCGGGAACGGCCTCGCGATGCTCTCGATGAGGGAGAGCGTCGCCCCCGGCAGCGTTAGCACCATCATCGCGCGCGTGATCACCAGTCGGCTCAGTTTCGCCAGCTGCCGCTGTAGCAAGCGGTCACGGATCCGCAGACCAAACCCCTCCTCGACGCCCCTCACCGCAGAGTTCAGCGCCGCGAGGATCTGCGGTTGTAACCGCGTCTGCTCATGCAGACCGATTTGCAGGTTGGCCAGCACGATCAGCTGGGCGCGCTGGACCCGATCCTCCACCGTGCCCTGGGTCTGGTAGGCAGCGAACGCTGACTTGAGATAGTCCTGCCCATCAGGCGGCGGACCCGGGCGCAACCCATCGATGAACGCCGCAGCGTCCGCCGAATCCGGCGCCGCCCCGGGCGGGCACTGGGCCAAATAGTCGGCAAACGCCAGCCCGATCTCAGCAAACACCTTCAAGTTGCCCTCCGCCACGGCGTCACTAGCGAGCTGCATGGCGTCAAAAGGTGTATGCAGGCTCGCCACCCACCGTCCGAACGCCGTCTCGCGCTGCAGCAGTCCCCACCGCAGCAACAGCCGCCAGAACGACTCGATCGGGTGCAACACCTCGGCACTCTGCCCGAGCTCCCGGCGAAGGTCGTCGAGCATATCCTCACCGCGGATAGTCGCGCCGGCCTGCTTGGAGGCCCACGTCGCGAACGAGCACCAATTCGCGCACGGATACGTTCGACCC
>JBARIB010001066.1:0-2279 GCA_049799535.1 Allostellaceae bacterium
AGGCCCTCCGCAGTAGTAGCGCTGCAGCGCCCGAGGCCCGTCCCCACCTCCAATCAAACCCGAGGTATCGACCGATTTCCTTGAGGCGGTTCGAAAACGTCGGAAAATAGATTTTCCCGTAAATTCGACCGACAAGGTTGACCGAGTGGCCAATGAGTCGATCTACAAATTCCAGATCAGCCGCCGCTGAAACATAACGCTCCTTCATCTGCCTGAGGAATCGGGTCTCGTATGCACCGTAGGTAACGATCTGCGGACTTCCGATTGCCTTAAGCGCCCGAAGGCAGTCGTCCCATATTACGCGCTCGCCCTGTAAGCCATCGGCCCAGAACGAGCGCTCCACGTATTTGCCGTCGCTTTCGAACCGAAGCCCCACAAGGTAGTAGAAATCCTTATCCGGCATCCCTTCAACATCGAGGAAGGTCGGAACGCCTGCCAACGTTAGTGAAGGGGCTCCGACCACGTGGATCTGGCTCTTTTTAATCGCGAGGGCCCTGAGACTGTGATCGTTCCTATCGCTCGCGGCGGCGCGTTTCTCAGATTCCGCAGAACTCTTGGCATCAGTTCTGATACGCTTACGCCGCCGCGGCCGGTAGCCGTAGGACAGCTGGGTTACGGTAAAGATTCCCTTGGCATTGCATTTAGCCCGCTCCTTGCCCGTCATCGCGTTGAGCAAGCTCAGATCGTCACGTTCGACGGCGAGGCCGCGGCACCTCGGCTGAAAGTCACAGACGGCGCAATGGTTGTTCAAAATGAGCGGGGGTGGTTCCCGACTACGGCAGATCGCCCCGATAGCGTTGATGGTCTCGCGCGTCTGGGCGACGTGGTCCGCGATCTTAACGGTTCTGCGCCGGTAGCCGTCGTTATAGATCAATGTTCCGGTACCTGCCAATATCCCGGTAACCTGCAACAGCGAAAGCGCACCGAAACACACGAGCGATTTGGCGGAACGGTCCAGCTTGTCCCAGGGTGAAAACAGTACGGGAATGAAGGAGCGTTGGCGCCCTCGCGGTTTACGCTTCCGCAACGTAAGGTTATAGACGGCTGTTTCGCAGTCGACCTCGTGCGTGACGGTCGGATAGTCGGGGCTGCGCCAGAGTTCTCCGAAATTGATAGGTTCGGCGACCTCCGCCCCTACACGCGGTCGCCGCTTTGCAGCGGCTTTGTACAAGGACGCTATGCGCGCCTCGATATCGGCAAAATAGGCCCCTGGTGCATGCTCGCCTATCGCGAGGAGATATGCTTTCGTCGGGCATTTGATGAATGCCGAAAATACCGAAGCCGTGATTGGGTTGCCCGCGTCCATAGCGGTCAACTATGCCGAAGGATGGGCGGACACCATCGCGGCGTCCGCCACCACTTCCTCGGCTGTCCGATTCGGCGGGACTGAAGTCGATCTGGGCGCGATCATCATCGCCGCCTTCCTCCAGCAGCTAACCCCGGCAACGCGCCTGTCTACCGTATCGCATGACCTGAGTCAGGGCATTCGCATACTCCCGGCCTGATGATAACTAACCCTGATCGTGCGCCCCCAAGCGAAAATCCCGCAGGTATTAATTCGAGATGCCCCGCCCCAACATCTCAGAAGCGACGAATGCCTGCTCTCGACTCGGGGGGCGTCGCTTGTTCGCGCTGCGTCGAAGGTCGGCTGTGGGGCACGATCGGCCATTCTCGTCGACCGCTACGAGCGCCCGCTCTAGGTCGATTTGCGGCTATTGGCCACTTATATGTGTACAGGACCTAGTTCGGGTAGACGATTGTCCGAAGCATGACCCGGCGCTCGGCGGGGTTGTAGTCGCCGGCGCCGCGATGCATCGTCGCCCGCTCGTCCCACATCAACAGATCGCCAACCTGCCAGGAATGGTAGTAGGTGAAGCGTTCTTGGGTGGCGTGCGCGGCCAATTCCTCGATCAATTGCCAGGCCTCGTCGCGCTCCATGCCGTCGAAGCCGTGCGTGTGCATCGGGTTGACGAACAGGATCGGGCGGCCGGTGACCGGATGGTTGATCACCGCCGGTCGGCGCTGCTCGCCATATTTTTTGTCGGTCCGGCGCATCTCCTCTTCCGGATCGTAGAGCCGCGCGCCGGCGGGGCCGTCGGTGCGGCCATGCAAGCCGACGAGGCCCGCGAGCCGATCCTTCATCGTCGGCGGTAACGCGTCATAGGCCGCACACATATCGGCGAACATCGTGCCGCCCTTTGATGAGGGCACCTCCAACGCGTGCAGCATCGCGAGCAATGGCAATACCTCTTCATAAGTCGAGTCGGTATGCCAGTCGG
>JBARIB010001067.1:0-2019 GCA_049799535.1 Allostellaceae bacterium
GACTTGGCCCCTGATTCGGTCGCACTTTGATGCGTTACTTGCTCGATACCAACATCATCTCCGACTTGGTCCGCCACCCGCAGGGCCGGATATCCGAGCACATCCGTGAGGTCGGCGAGCACAAATCTGCACAAGAATCATCGTCGCCGCGGAACTACGCTGCGGGGCTACGAATAAAGGATCGCTACGGCTCGCGACGCGGCTCGAAGCAGTGCTTGGCGCCCTGGACGTTGTCCCCTTCGAGGCGCCTGCCGATACCGCTTATGGTGTGATCCGCACCCGGCTCGAACAGATCGGCAGACCGATCGGTGGTAACGATCTGCTCATTGCCGCTCAGGCAGTCGCACTCGGCTATACCATCGTCACCGATAACGAGGGAGAGTTCGCCGGCATCGACCGACTAAGGTGCGAGAATTGGCTGCGGTAACGTCGGGATCGAGGAGCTCGCGGCGCAGCGCTTTGAGGCGTTCGAGCGTGCCGTCCTCGTCCGCCTCCATCAGCCGCGAAATACCCCGCCACATCGGCGGCAAGGATCGCGGCAAGGCGGCGGGTCGCGCTCACAACCACACTGGTGGTGGATGGCCGCCTACACCGTCGGCTTGATGTTCTGGTTATGACGGAAAAAATTTGTCGGGTCATATTTGTTTTTTAAGCTCACAAGACGCTGATAGTTCGGACCATAAGCTGCCTTGATGCGTTCGGACCCTTCCTCTGTCTCCAAACCGAGATGATTTACGTATTCGCTGCCGGTGCCGTAGGGACGAATCACATCTGCCAGCTCGCGCGTCCACTCGATATTGCGGTTATCGTCCGCAGGATCTAGCCAGGTCCCGCGACAGTCCCACTCGCACAGCGCGCCGCGGTGGCTGAACGCCGTGGCTGTCGCGTCCACTCGGTTTGCCGCGTTGCCCAATTGCTGGAAGAACACAGAGGACAAGGGCGAAGGCACCGTGGCAAAGCGCTCGACCATGACGTCGATCGCAGCGTCGCTGATGCTCCGCATCATGTTCGTCTTGACGTAGTAGCGACGGCCACGGACAGTCGCAGCGTCGAGCAAAGTCTGAACTTGGCGGTAGGCCGTCGGGCCGACCCGATCGGCCAGCGGCGGACCAAATGTCCGCAACGGGCGCAGGACCTTTTCCCCCATACTGGGATCGCCGTTATAGCAGACCAGGATCGCCACCGCCGGGGCGCCGTCCGGCAAACTGAGCAGCGCGCCGACCGTGTTTAGTTCGTCGGGTGCCGCAACTGCGAAATCGCGATAGAAGCTGAGCGCTTCTTTTGCCCGACTGAATGGATATAGCATCAGTCCTGCCAGGACCGGGCCGACAGGGTGGAGTTGATATTCGAACGAGGTGACAACGCCGAAATTGCCGCCTCCGCCGCGCAGACCCCAGAAAAGGTCTGCATTCTCGGTGGCATTTACCGTCAGCAGCGCGCCCTCGGCGGTGATGAGATCGACAGAGAGGAGATTGTCGCAGGCGAGGCCGTATTTGCCGGCAAGCCAGCCAAGGCCGCCTCCAAGCGTAAGTCCGGCAATACCGGTGCTGGAGATCGCGCCCCCCGTGGTCGCGAGGCCAAATGCTTGGGTCTCGCGATCGAAGTCCGCCCAGGTCGTCCCGCCCTCGGCGCGCACCGTGTGACGTGCCGGATCGACACGGACGCTGCGCATGCCGCCAAGGTCGATCATCAGGCCGCCTTCGCACACGGCATTGCCCGGAGAGTTGTGGCCACCGCCCCGCACCGAGACCAAGACTTCGTGAGTACGTGCGAATTTCACCGCCGCGATCACATCAGCGACGCCAGCGCAGCGTGCAATGAGCGCCGGCCGCCGGTTGATCATCCCATTCCAGACCTTGCGGGCTTCGTCATAGTTGGCATCGCCGGGACAGATCAGTGGACCGCGCAGGGCGGCCCGGAATTCTTGCACTGCGGTCGCTTCCAGGATCGGCTCTGTTCCTTTGGTAGTTGAAACTCGCAAGTCCGTCATCTCACCGCCACCCTTCTTTGGTCTAACTC